>NZ_JBBECH010000007.1:0-7700 GCF_040881935.1 Saccharospirillum sp.
TAAAACGCCGGGAGCGTTTTAGCATGAGCGCAGCGATACCGCAGGATATGAATCCCATGGATGGGATTCATATCCTGCGGTCTAGGCTCCATGGAAGGATTTACGCCGACCCCAGACAGGCACACCCGACGTCTGGCACGAACTCATGCCAAAAAACTTAGCATAACCTCCTTACATCGGTTCCAGTGTCATGCGCCATTGGGTTGGTCCGGGCATAAACCGGCTCGGGCGTCCTTCTACCCAGTCGCGATGCCCCCGGTCGTAATAGGGTGACATTGGGTGGCCGCTTTGGCCTACCGGCATGTGAAAAATCCCGTTTTCTTCCTGGCCCGGTGCGACCACCATGCGCTCGGAAGCGCCATTGTCAGTGCGTTGCACCCTCGGCATGTAGGTATCACCGTCCATTGGTTCTTCGGGCATGTCGAGCCAGCGTGACAGCAGCGGCACCGCATCACTCAGGGGGTGTCGAATCGACAGGGTGTTGGCCTTGCCCCAGGTCTGGTCGGCCAGAGGCTCACCATCGGCGGTCATGACCTGCAGGGTTTCATCGACCATCGACAGCATGAAATCATCCCAGGTGTCATAGCCGAGCGGCAGATGCTGCTCCGGCTGCTGAGTCACCAGTGCCCACACCGGGTATTCCAGGAAATTATCCACACGCTCCGGCCAGAACTCGTTACTGGCGCTGTCGAGCTGGCGATAAACCGCACCCACGGTGCGATTGATAATGCGTTCGCGGAACCGTTTTACCGCCAGGTAGCCTACCGATGTCTTACTGGCACGACCTTCCCACTGACCCACATACTCAGCCAGCCCGGCACGCTCAGCGGCTCCCGGGCTTTCATCGTTCTCAAGCACCGCGAGCATCAGGCGTTGCCAGCGCTGCAGGAAGAGTGCCCGGTCGTCCAGCGCGATATCCAGAAAATCCTGCTCGGTGAATTGTTCCTGCGCAAAAAGCCCTTTCTCGATTTGTTGCTGGCGCGCGCCCAGGGCGTAATCGCTTCGGCCGACCAGATCCAGCAACTCATCCGACACAATACGGGCATTGGCGGTCCAGATGCGGTCATCGGCCGGGTTAACAATCTGTGGGAACTCAGCCGGGCTCAGGTAGCCGTTCCAGCCCAGTTCACCAGACGACCAATCGGCCGGTTCGGTGGGTGAAATGCCTGCCTCGGTAAAGCCGAAGCGACGGGGCAGACGGCCCATAACCGTCCAGGCCTGATTACCCCGTACATCAACAACGTTAAGGTTCTGACCGGGAATGCCCGACGTTGCAGCGATGGTCAGAGCATCATAGACCGTATTGGCGGTTTCCATTCGGGTCAGATCCAGGTTGGCGCCTTCAGGGTCGTGAGCAACCCAGCGCATTGCCAGTACCCTGCCAAAATGGTCATAACCAATCACCGGGCCCCAGCGCGTGGACTTCACCGCCACCGTAACCGGTTCAGCGCCTTTGACTTGAACAACTTCATTGTCAACGATGAAAGGCTGCCAGCCCTCCGGCGTCAGATACTCTGTTTCCTCAGCATTGGTTTGCAGAATGATGGTGTCGTGAAAGTCGCCGTTCGAATTGGTGAAGCCCCAGGCAACCTGCTCATTGGAGCCCACCACTATGGCCGGTGCGCCCGGCAGAGTAGCACCGGTGATGCGCCGGTCTGCCCCGGCAACGGTCCAACTGGCCCGGTACCAGATGTTGGGTACACTCAAGCCCAGGTGCATATCATCCGCCACCATGCCCGCCTCATAATCGGTCAGATCGCCGGATACAGACCAGTTATTGGAGCCGAGCTCAACCGTATCCTTGTAGTGCCAGAGCTCATGGCCGTTAACGGCCGCAAGGTCCCGTGGGGCCTGTAATTCAGCCAGAGGCTGTTCGGGAAAGAACGGTTCCCACTGGTACGCCTCACCGTGAACAGGCGAGTCCCACTCTCCACCCACCGGCGTCAGAAAATTGAACCAGTCGGTCGGTAGCAAGTCTTCCATCACCGCCAGAGAGCGTTCGCGTTCATTCCACTGCGGCTGCAGGTCGAGGTACATGCTGTACAGCGTTAGCATGCTGTCGGCCGGTTGCCAGTTATGGGGTTTGGTTTGCAACAAACGGTATTCGAAGGGCGGGCTGTCGAGGGCGGCCAGGCCCGCGTTCACGCCGGCGGTATAGGCCTTCAAGCGCAGTATTTCCGGGCGCTTCAGCGCAGTGACGGCTCTTTCGGCGCGTTGACGAAACTGGTGAACACGAATGCTTTGATCGTAATTCAGCGCCGCCTCACCCACCAATTCAGACAGCTCACCTGCAGAATTGCGGCGCAGCAGATCCATCTGGAAAAAGCGTTCCTGAGCGTGCAGCACGCCCAACGCATAGGCGCTGTCGGGCCGGTTCTGGGCATAAATGGTCGGAATGCCCTGAGCGTCGCGTTCAATGCGGACTTCGGCATTCAGGCCGGGCATCGGGTGAGTACCCTCAAGCGGCGCCAGGCTGCCATTCAGTTGCCACCAGAGCCAGGCAATACCGCCTGCCACCAGGATCAGCAACAGTAAAATGGTTCTGAAAATCCATCGAATAGGGCGCGATACGGCCATGCCTGTTTCCTTTTTGTGGTTATTCTTAATTGTTTTCTTAAATTGCCAGATCGACCACTAAGTCAAGTGCCAGCCGCCGGGTCTATGGCACGAAAGATAAAGCGGCCGCTCATGATTTCAGTTTGCCACAGAAACACGCGACCCCAAAGGCTCCGGCAACAGGTTATGCCGGTCGGTTGACAGCTCAGCGGTTTCACCACAAATCCATGCCTGATTGTCATAAGCGGTTGAAATTGCGACACTTGCGCCTCCGACACCGTTCTGATCCTACTGATCCCGGGGTGCCTCTCTGAACCGGCGGCCCTGTTAAGGCGAACCCATCGAATGACTGAACAATCCGGCGAATACATCGAACAACTGTCGCTCAGCCAGTTTTCCGAAAAGGCGTATCTGGACTATTCCATGTACGTCATTCTGGATCGGGCCCTGCCCCACCTGGGCGACGGCCTCAAGCCCGTACAGCGTCGCATCATCTATGCGATGAGTGAATTGGGGCTTAAAAGCACTGCCAAGTACAAAAAATCTGCCCGTACCGTGGGCGATGTACTGGGTAAATACCACCCGCACGGTGACAGCGCCTGTTACGAAGCCATGGTGCTGATGGCGCAATCCTTCTCCTACCGGTACCCGCTGGTCGATGGCCAGGGCAACTGGGGCGCGCCGGACGACCCGAAATCCTTCGCCGCCATGCGCTACACCGAGTCGCGCCTGCACGCTCACGCGGGCCTGTTGCTCGATGAGCTGGGCCAGGGCACCGTCGACTGGGTACCCAATTTCGATGGAACCATGGACGAACCCTCGGTGCTGCCAGCGCGGTTGCCCCACATTCTGCTCAACGGCACCACCGGCATTGCCGTTGGTATGGCTACTGACATACCACCGCACAACATCCGTGAAGTGGCCGCCGCCTGCATTCATATGCTGGATTCGCCGGATGCCACGCTAGCGGATGTGATGATGCACATCAAAGGTCCGGATTTTCCGACCGGTGGCGAGCTGACCACGCCCACCGCCGACCTGCAGAAGATCTATGAGTCCGGTCGTGGCACGGTCAAGGTGCGGGCGCGCTATCATGTTGAAGCCGGTGACATTGTGATCACCGAACTTCCCTACCAGGTGTCCGGCTCCAAAATTCTGGAGCAGATCGCTCACCAGATGCAGGTCAAAAAACTGCCGATGGTGTCTGACCTGCGCGACGAATCCGACCATGAAAACCCGACCCGTCTGGTGATCGAACCGCGCAGTAACCGGGTCGATGTCGATGCTGTGATGAACCACCTGTTCGCCACCACCGATCTGGAAAAAACCATCCGCATCAACCTGAACATGATCGGGACCGACGGTCGGCCCCAGGTCAAATCCCTGACTCACATTCTCAGCGAATGGCTGACGTTCAGAACCACAACCGTGCGTCGCCGTCTGCAGCACCGGCTCGATAAAGTCATCGCCCGGTTGCACATTCTCGATGGTTTGCTGATTGCTTATCTGAGTATCGATGAAGTCATTCACATCATTCGTACCGAAGATGAACCCAAGCAGGAACTGATGAGTCGCTTCAAACTGAGCGACATTCAGGCTGAAGCCATACTTGAATTGAAGTTACGGCAACTGGCCAAGCTGGAAGAATTCAAGATTCGCGGCGAACAGGACGAACTGTCAGCCGAACGCGACAAGATCGAAAAAACGCTGGGTTCCACCACACGCATGCGCACCCTGATCAAGAAAGAAATTCTGGCCGATGCCGACAGCTTCGGTGACGATCGCCGGACTCAGCGAGTGCAGCGTGAAGAGGCGCAGGCGTTCAGTGAAAACGAAGTACTGCCGTCTGAGCCAGTGACCGTGGTGTTGTCACAAAAGGGCTGGATTCGAGCGGCCAAAGGACACGACATTGACGGTGCCAACCTCAGCTATAAAGCGGGCGACGGCTTCGCGTTCAGTGCACCCGGCAAAAGTAATCAGCCTACCGTGCTACTGGATTCGACCGGTCGCTCCTATACGCTGGCGACCCATGCGCTGCCGTCGGCCAGGGGGCAGGGAGAACCCATATCCGGACGCGTCAGCCCACCTCCAGGGGCTGAGATGCGCGGCCTGCTGATCAATGAGCCAAATCAGCAGTACCTGCTTGCCTCGGACGCCGGCTACGGCTTTATTGGTCGATTCGACGATATGGTCAGTAAAAACAAAGCCGGCAAGGCGGTGCTGAGCCTGCCGAGGAATGCTCGGGTACTGGCCCCGGCGGTTGTCCATCAACGCGAGACGGACTATCTGGCTGCGGTCAGTAACGAAGGACGCCTGCTGGTGTTCCCGGTGCGTGATCTGCCGGAACTGGCCAAAGGCAAGGGCAACAAGATCATCAACATCCCGGCGGCCCGCGCAACGGAGCATGAGGAATACATGATCGGCGCCGTGGTGCTGGGCAGTGACGACACCCTGGTCATCCATTCCGGCAAGCGTAAACTGAAACTTAAAGGAGCAGACCTGGAGCACTATTTGGGTGAGCGCGGTCGCCGGGGCAACAAGTTGCCACGAGGCTTTCAGAGTGTCGCCAGTATTGGAGTTGAATAAGGCAGCGACCTGCTCCTGTCGCTTGCCTTAGTTTCGTCTACTCTTCATAGCACGATTCACGTAAGCACGTGCCAAGCCAGTGCATTGATCAGGGAAACAGGCATGACGAAGTCTCCATCGCCCACCCGCATTACCGTTGAATCCATGCAAGCCAGTATTGTGCATCACCTGCATGTTACGCTGGGCACTTACGAAGAAAAAGCCAGCCCGCAGAGTTGGTGGAAGGCCACCGCCGCCGCCGTCAATGAAGCGGTCATGGCCGGGCTGACGGATACTCAACGCACTCATTCAAAAATGGATACCCGGGCAGTGAATTATCTGTCCATGGAATTTCTGATGGGTCGGCTGTTGTCTAACAACCTGCATAATCTGCAATTGTACGACGTCGCTGAACAGGCGCTGGCCAAACTGGGGCAAACGCTGACAGACGTGCTTGAAGAAGAGCCCGACATGGCGCTGGGCAATGGCGGCCTGGGACGCCTTGCGGCCTGTTTTCTGGATTCACTGGCCACCTTGAATTACCCCGCTGTGGGTTATGGCATTCATTACGAACATGGTCTGTTCGAGCAAAGCTTTAGCCAGGGCCGGCAGGTAGAACGACCGGATGACTGGCGTGAATACGGCAACCCCTGGGAAGTGTGCCGGCCCGAATCGGTTCAGGAAATTAAACTCTATGGCTATGTCGAAACCCTGAGCGAAGGCGGTAAGGCATACAAGGTGTGGCGACCCGCTCGCACGGTCAAGGCCGTCCCCTGGGACATTCCCATCGTGGGGTATGCCGGTTCCAATGTGAATATTCTGCGGCTCTGGGAAAGCCGGGCTACGGATTACTTCGACTGGGACGTGTTCAATGCGGGCGGTTACATTGACGCCCAGGTCGAACAGGCCCAGGCAGAAACCATTTCCAAGGTGTTGTACCCGAACGACGCGACAGATGCGGGTAAGGAGCTGCGCCTGATCCAGCAGTACTTTTTTACAGCGGCCTCGCTGGCAGACATCATTCGGCGTTATCAGCGTGCCCACGGCGACGACTGGTCACACTTTGCCAGGCTGGTGGCCATTCAGTTGAACGATACGCACCCGGCCGTCGCGATTCCCGAACTGATGCGGGTACTGATGGACGAAAAACGACTCGGCTGGGACGACGCCTGGGCCATTTCTCAGCCGGTGTTTTCGTACACCAACCATACGCTGTTACCGGAAGCGCTGGAAACCTGGAGCTTGCCGTTATTTGCCCGGGTATTGCCACGGCATCTGGAGATTATTTTCGAGATCAATCATCGCTTTCTGAGCCAGGACGTTGAGTCCCGCTGGCCGGGGAATGATGCGGTGAAGGTCCGTCTGTCCATCATCGAAGAAGGGCACCAGCGCAAAGTGCGTATGGCACACCTGTCGGTGATTGGCTCGCATACCGTCAACGGTGTCGCCCAGGTGCATTCTGATCTGGTTAAGTCTGATCTGTTTCCCGAATTTGATCAGCTCTGGCCCGATAAATTCACCAATGTAACCAATGGGGTAACGCCCCGGCGCTGGCTGAAGTCCTGCAACCCGAGGTTGTCGGCACTGATCGACAAGCACATAGAGGCTGACTGGCCGTTGCATCTGAGCAAGCTGCAACAGCTTACCTCACTGGCAGATGACGACCGTTTTCAAACCGAATTTATGGACATCAAACACCAGAATAAAGTTGATCTTGCAGTCGAGGTAAAGCATCTCACCGGTATCGAAATTGACCCCGAAGCCCTGTTTGATGTCCAGATCAAGCGCCTGCATGAATACAAGCGACAGCACCTAAATCTGTTGCATATTATGTTGCTGTACCGGCGCTTGCTGGACGATCCAAATGCTGTGAAAGTGCCACGGGTGTTTCTGTTTGGTGCCAAGGCTGCTCCAGCCTATAAACTGGCCAAAGACATCATTTATGCCATCAATTGTGTGGCTGAACGCATCAATCATGATGAGCGCATTCAGGGCAAGCTCAAGGTGGTCATGCTGCCCAATTATCGGGTCAGCCTGGCGGAGAAAATCATTCCGGCGGCAGATCTGTCCGAGCAGATCTCAACCGCTGGCAAAGAAGCCTCAGGCACGGGGAATATGAAGCTCGCCCTGAACGGCGCATTGACCATCGGTACTCTGGACGGTGCCAACATCGAAATAGCCGAAGAAGCCGGCCGGGAGAATATCTTTATTTTCGGTCTGTCGGTTGACGAGGTCAGACAGCTCAACGAGCAGGGCTATAACCCCTTCGACCTTTACCATCAGGACGAGGAGCTTAAAGCCATTCTGGATTGGCTGGACAACGGTTACTTCACCCCGGCTGACCCCGGCGCCTTGTCGTCGATCAAGCACAGCTTGCTCAAGGGCGGTGACCCTTACAAGGTGTTGGCAGACTTTCGCAGCTACTGCGATGCCCAACAGCAGGTAGAAGCCCGGTATCTGGATAAAAAAGCCTGGGCACGCAGCGCCATCATCAATACCGCGACCATGGGCAAATTCAATTCAGATCGTTCGATTAAGGATTACGTGAATCGTATCTGGCATTTGAAGCCCCACCCACG
>NZ_JBBECH010000008.1:0-7682 GCF_040881935.1 Saccharospirillum sp.
TTTTTTTTGATTGGTGGAGGCGGCGGGAATCGAACCCGCGTCCGCAAGTCCTCTACTCTCGGTCCTACATGCTTAGTCACTTCTTTAATTTACCCTTGCCGTTACCGAAGGACAGGTGCGACTCGGGGAGCCTGGAATTAGGTTTTAGCAGCTCCGGCCCAGACAACCTTATGCTGCGATCCTGAATTATTGACAGTCAGCAGCCCCGTTCAGGCACAGGACAGTGACCGCCGGACCGGTTAAAGGGTCCAGTTTGAAGGATTATGCGGCTAGCGCGTAACCTTCGTAGTTGTCATCGTTTGCAACTATGAGTTTGCAGCTTTGGTTTTACGAGATTGGCTACCATCTCGGCATGCACCTTGAGCTTTGTAACCCGCGTCGAAGCCATGTCGCCCCCGAAACTGGTGTGTCTTTCATCCGTGATGACCAAACTCTGGTGGTTCTTCCTGGTCTTCTAAAACGCTTACTACAACTTTCTCTACTATCCGTTAAATGGTGCCGAACCATCACAGTTCAAGCCCCTCTCAACGGCCTTGCAGTTTAACACGAAGGCGTCAGTGATTATACGCCTTCAGTACCCGTTGTTTCTGTCGGCCCCATTCGCGTTCTTTGATGGTGGCGCGTTTGTCGTGCAGTTTCTTGCCTTTTACCAGCGCAATGTCGGCTTTGACCTTGTTTTTCTTCCAAAACAGGGACAAACAGACCGCGGTGTAGCCATCTTGCTCGGACTGACGGGAGATCTTGTCGATCTCCTTACGGTTCATCAGCAGCTTGCGGGTGCGCGTCGGGTCGGCAATGACGTGCGTCGAAGCGGCTTCGAGCGGTGTTAAGTGGGCACCGATCAGCCAGGCCTCGTTGTCCTTGAAGATGACGTAACTGTCAACCAGCTGCGCTTTGCCCGCTCTAAGGCTTTTGACTTCCCAGCCCAACAGAACCAGCCCGGCCTCATACTTTTCTTCGATATGATATTCGTGGCGGGCTCGTTTATTCTGGGCGATGGTACCGCCCGTATGGACGGTGCTTTTCTTGGATTTGCTCATGACGGGCATTATACCGCCCACCCCCCCGGCTGGCGCAAGCGGTTGATGGGAGGAATTCATACTATGAATCAATCAGTTGCAGCATTTGCGCTGATCCGACGGCGGGTTTCAGGCACACTGAGCCCGGGTCGACTTACTAAAGGTTGAGACTATGGTTCTGGGTTTTCTGGTGTTGCTGGTCTATTGGCTGGCCGGTGAGGCGTTGTCGCAGTGGATCGGCTGGCCGATTCCGGGCAATGTGGTCGGGCTGGTACTGCTGTGGATCACCCTGACCATCATCCGCAAGGTGCCCAAACCAGTGGCCGAAGCCAGCCAGACGCTGATCCGCTATTTGACGCTGCTGTTTGTTCCGGCAGGCGTGGGACTGATCGAACATTGGGACCGGCTAATGGCCAACGGCCACTGGATGCTGCTGATCATCGCCGCCAGCACCGCCCTCTCGGCCCTGGCCATGGTCGCCATCTTCCGGCTATTCCGGGTAAAAAACTCATGAGCGTATCGATTGATCTGTTGCTGGCCATCAGCATGACACTAGGCATTTACCTGTTGGCGGAGCAGCTGTACCGCCGGGCCGGGCGCTCGGCCCTGGTACACCCGGTGATCGTCAGTATTTTCTCCATTATGGGGCTGATCACCCTCTTTGGCTGGGATTACCCGCAATATCAGCGCGATACGCAGATGATCCACTTCCTGCTCGGCCCGGCCACCGTGGCCCTGGCGGTGCCGTTGCACGAGAACATGGCGCTGATCCGCAAAATGGCCATGCCGTTGCTGGTCGCCTGTCTCACCGGCGCTCTGGTAGCCGCCAGCAGCGCGGTGATCCTGTCGGACCTGATCACGGGCGATGACGTGCTGTCGCTGAGCATGAGCGGAAAGTCGATTACCACGCCGATCGCCATCGGCATGGTGGAGAACCTGGGCGGCAGTGGCTCGCTGGCGGCTGGGCTTGTATTGCTGACCGGCGCCATCGGCACTTTGATGCTGCCCACGCTGCTGCGTCTGTGTCGGCTGGATGACCACGCGCTCTATGGCTACGTTCTGGGGCTGAATGCACACGGCTTCGGTACGGCCCAGGCGTTTGAAAAGTCCGCCACCTGCGGTGCTTTTGCGGGACTCTCGATGAGTCTGACCGGCGTTATAACAGCCTTTCTGGTTCCGCCACTGGTGCCTTACTGGATGAGCGGGTTTTAACTCAAGTTACGGAGCGTGCATGATGTGAGCGTCGGTTGCCGGTGGTGCCTCTGTGGGGGAGTCCGCAGCAGGGATGCTGCGGTCTAGGCTCCATGGATGGATTCACGCCGACCCCACAGAGGCATCACCGGTAGCCGTCGCGGGCCAATGCCACGTTTTGAAACGTCTTGCCCGTCAGCGCCTGGCTTTCAACATCAACCCTGCGCGCTGGCCTACAGGGACTTTTGGGTTGGGAAATACGATGTATTCCGGCTCGCTGCCCACTCGGTATTCCTGATCGCCGTCGCGCCAGATCAGGGTACCGGGTGCGTATTCGGTGAAATTCAAGGCATCGTCCGGAATAAAGAACTCCCAATCGTCGCTGGTCACTTCAATGGAATGACACACCTCAAATTCAGTAACGGGGCGTTTGGGCTCGGCTGGCAAGGGTTCACCTGCCACCAATTCCCGCAGAGCGTAATCGATGCCGCTGTACCGGCTGAGGTCGTTTTCGCCAAAGGGTTTAACCGACCCCAGTTCCAGTGTAAAACTCTCGGCACCATAGCGCAGCGATGAAAACGACGAGAAAGTGTTGGCTTCTTTCTGTTGCAGCAGAACGGTATCGATGTCAGACCGGGCCAGGAAGGCTCTCTGGTTAGCCGGTAGCTCGCGCCCTTCAACGTAAGGGTAGATACCGAAGCGTTCGCGCTTGCTGCCCCGAATGGCGGTGTGCAGGTCGTAATGGAAACGCTGTGTGACCGTTACTGGTTCTTCAGCGAAGAAATTGGCGACGTAGGCTTCGAGCTTGGCCGCACGTTTTACTTCCTTCAGCGCCGTGTCGTATTGCTGCCAGTCACCGGCAAACAGACGGTTCATGTTGACGTCCACAAAGCGCTGGCCGATGTTCATCGACCAGGGGTTGCCCATAATGAACAGCACCCTTTGCCCGGCTTTCTGTTCTTCTTCCAGTAAATCCCGAACGATGTCGCGCACCAGTTCAATCGGTGCGGTTTCATTGCCATGAATGGCGCAAGAAATCACGATGGAGGTATCACAGGCAGTGTTCGGTTCAACGCGCAACACCCCGCAATCGAGCAGGGTTAATTCAGTACCCGCCGATAGAATTGAAAACACAGGCGTAACGGGTTCATCGGCGGTTGCCCGGGTATGTTGCAGAAAGTCGGCATGAGACCCAAACATGGGATGGCTGTCTCCGGTTTATTGCTAAAAAAGGCCGCACACGGCGGCCTGACTTAAAATGATTGACGGACACCTGAGTAACCACTCAGCGCGGACGTAAATGCCCGAGCATACGTTTTTCCAGGTGTTTGAATACACCCAGAATCCCGAAGGTTAACAACAGGTAAATACAGGCAACAAAGATGAAGGCCGGAAAGGGCGCGTAGAACTGTGCATAAATATTACGGGCGGCACCCAGCAAATCGATGATGGTCACCACCGATGCGATGGCACTGGCATGCAGCATAAAGATCACCTCATTGCTGTAGGCCGGTATGGCACGGCGAAAGGCACTGGGCAGTACGATTCGACGCATCCGTCGGGCCCAACTCATGCCGTATGCCTTTGCCGCTTCTATTTCACCGCGTGGTGTCGCTTCAATGGCACCCCGGAAAATTTCGGTAGTATACGCGGCGGTGTTCAGCACAAAAGCGATCAACGCCGGGTAGAAGGCACCGCGGAAAATCTCCCACCAGAAGGTATCCTGAATACCCTCGATCAGGGTTACCCCGTAGTAAATCATGTAGAGCTGAACCAGCAGGGGTGTGCCGCGAAATACGTAGGTGTAGATCCACACAGGGCGGCTCAGCCAGGGGTTTTCAGAGGCCCGCATAATGGCCAGTGGAATGGCGATAACACCGCCGATCACCAGCGATAAGAACACCAGTTGCACGGTGGTCACTAGGCCGCCCCAATACTGCATCAGGGTGTTCGGTGTAAAAATGTCGTTGCTTTCGAGCAAAGCGAACAGTGCATCCATGATTAGCTGCCTCCCTTAACAACGCCAGCGCTGTACTTGTTGTTCAGCATCTTAAAGATAATATCGGAAATGGCGGCGATGGAGAGGTATACGATGGCAACCGGGATAAAAAACTTGAAAGGTGAGCCCGTAGATTTTGCCGCTTCACTGGCCAATCTAACCATATCTGCAAGGCCAATTATACTGACCAGGGCAGTGGTTTTCAGTAACACCTGCCAGTTGTTGGCAACGCCCGGAATGGCGTGACGCATCATCTGCGGAAACATAATGCGTGAAAATACCTTCCAGCCACTCATGCCATAGGCCTTACCGGCTTCAATTTGCCCGTTTTCGACCGCCATAAAAGCGCCGCGAAACGTTTCGGACATGTAGGCTCCAAATATAAAGCCAATGGTCACGACGCCCGCGACAAATTGATTGAACTGGGGGTATGGCAGGCTGAAGCCGAGATCGTAATTGAAATAGTCTATGATGGTGTTAAAAGCGATCTGACCACCAAAGAACAGCAGCATCATCCAAACCAGATCCGGAACACCACGAATCAGCGTCGTGTAAAATGTGGCTACAAATTTGGCCAGCCGGTTGCGGGACATTTTGCCCCAGGCACCCATCAAACCGAGAAAGACAGCCAGAACCAGCGAAAAAACGGCCAGTTCCAACGTAATGATGGCGCCGCCAAAAATGGAAGGTCCATAGCCTTCGAAATCAAACACAGGCGTTACTCTTCGTTGGTTGTTGTTTTACTGAGTTGCTTGGTCTGCCTACGCAACTGCATCGGACAATCTTGCGCTGTTACTTTAAGCAGTGTGATGCAGGCCGAGCAACACAGAACCGGAAGGGCCGGACGAATCCGGCCCTTCTTTCAAACACGATACGAATGCTTCTTCGTTAAAGCTGTTCGTTACAGTTTGATGTCGATATCAAAGTACTTCTGCATAATGGTATCGTAGGTTCCGTCGTTCTTCAGTTGCTCAAGTGCCGCACTGACCTGCTCTTCCAAAGCGGTATCACGCTTGCGGAAAGCCGCGCCCACGCCTTCACCAAAGATACGCGCTGGTTCCTTGATAAAATCGCCCACCTGGATGACCTCGTCGTTGCCTTCCAGCATCTCGATGCCAACAGGTGCGTCGATGAACATGGCGTCCAGACGGCCGCCCTGCAGGTCGACAATCATGTCATCAGCGGTGGTGTAACGCACAACTTCAGCGCCGGTCAGAAATTCAGTCACATAAGTGTCCTGAGTGGTCGCGCGCTGAGCACCAACGCGCTTGCCGTCGCTGTTGTCCGGGTCAAAAGAGTTGCCAACCGGTGCGAAGTACGCAGAGGGAGTGGTGTAGTAAGGCTCAGAAAACAGAACGCGCTTTTGGCGCTCTTCGTTGATCGACATTGAGGAGAAGATCATGTCGTATTTACGTGCCAGCAGACCCGGGATGATACCGTCCCAGGCCTGAACAACCCATTCGCAGTCGTTTCCTGAAACGATCTGGCAGACTTCGTTGCCCAGCTCAATTTCAAAACCGGTCAGTTCACCATCGGGAGCACGGTATTCGAACGGTGGGTAGGGAGCGTCGACGCCCACACGAATGTTATCCCAACTTTCAGCCGATACGGCAGAGGTCATTGCGAGCATACCCGCAACAGCGATTAACGTTTTTTTCATTATGGTTGACTCCAATGTTGTCATTCGATCAGGTGGTTCCTGATTCCTAGTATAAAGCGGCTTATTCCGCCTCTTCTTTCATCATCCCTTCATCCCTGATGTTGGGCGCAACCGATCAGGTTGCGTTGGTATCCGGCGCGATCGGATACCGGGACACTTCCTATGCCCATACCAGCTGACGCTGATCATACTGTTTAACCGCCCAACCCAGGGTCGGTTACGGGATTCCAGGCACCGCTTTATGCGGCCCCAAACAATATCTAAATGCAATAAACAGTCAGTAGCTCGGTGCAATAAACTGTTTGAAACGTTCCGACTTGGGGTTATTGAACACCTCTTTCGGGTCACCGTACTCTTCGATCTTGCCCTGGTGCAGGTACATCACCTTGTTCGACACATCCCGGGCGAACGCCATTTCATGGGTGACGACCACCATGGTGCGCCCCTCCTCCGCCAGCGCCCGCATCACCTTGAGCACTTCGCCGACCAGTTCCGGGTCGAGTGCTGAGGTTGGCTCGTCAAACAACATAACTTCGGGATTCATCGCCAACGCTCTGGCAATGGCCGCCCGTTGTTGCTGGCCGCCCGACATATGAGCCGGAAAGTAATTACGACGATCGTACAGCCCAACCCGGTTCAAATGCTCTTCGGCGCGCTCAGTGGCTTCTTTTTTGCTGATGCCGAGTACATGAACCGGGGCCTCGATGATGTTTTCCATCACCGTCATGTGAGCCCAGAGATTGAACCCCTGAAACACCATCGACAGCTGGGCACGCATTTTTTCTACCTGACGGATGTTGGCCGGCTCACGCTCGCCTTTCCGGTTGGTCTTGAACGCAACTTTCTCACCATGCACCTGAATGTCACCTGAAGTGGGGATCTCAAGCATGTTGATGCAGCGTAGAAAGGTACTTTTACCCGACCCGGAGGCACCAATGACGGAAATAACATCGCCTTTGTGCGCTTCCAGAGAAATGCCCTTGAGGACTTCCAGCTCACCAAAACACTTGTGAATGTCGGTGGCTATCAGCGGGGCTACTTGCTGACCCATTGTGGTCTCCTGATCCGTTCCCGCCTGCGGTACCTGCCGGGTGCCAGTACATAAAACGCACTGGACACCTGAGGCTGGCAGAACTGATTACTTTTTATGCATTTTTGTTACTGGCATTTTGAATAAGCCCAGTGGCCAATGCAAAACATAATCGCACCTAAGGTTGTTGTTGTGCGACATGAGCCTGACTTCGGGGATTCGCTGGCCCATTGTGGCCAAAAATTCAACGCTACGCCTTTGCCTTGGCGGGCCTCTGCCTGAGTAAAGCAAAGTGTGGACCACTTCCATGCCTTTTAACCTTAGTCGAAAACTGCCCGTTTAAACACTCCACAGACCCTCAACTTTTACAGCTTTGAGACACTGGAGCGGCAATCTGACGTGACGGACACCGGAAAAACTTAGCATTTCCTGACTGGTTGCCCTATTTTAAACCCTGCTTTATGCTCAAGCACCACAGTTGACCACAAGTACGGTTATATCGGAGTCTGAGGACGGTTCCGGTTTGGCGTGTCGGGTATACGCCAAAGCCTGATCCGTACGGGTTGCGGGACCTTGTACTTTGGCTGCAATACCAACTGTAAGCCTGTGCTTCGGCGTGGTCTCATTCTTGCTGAAGCGATGGTTCCCCGACGCTCTTCCTCACTGAGCGCTGGGCCAAAGGCCTCTGATGAACAACAGAGGCTTACATAATAAAAGGAGAGAGATAACAATGAAAAAAAGTCTGTCACTCTTTGCCAGCGCAGCACTTGCGACGGCAATGGC
>NZ_JBBECH010000009.1:0-7602 GCF_040881935.1 Saccharospirillum sp.
GCCTGCACCCGCTCCATCAGTTCCGGGTTCTGGCTCATCTGCTGGGCAATCTGGTTGTATTCTTCAACGGTCATGCCAGTTTCTTCAACAGCAGCGACCATTTCAACCTGCGCTTCCTGCTGCAGTTGCTGAGCGACTTCCTGAGATTCAGCTGATGCGATCTGCTCAGAGTACTCATTACCCAAATCACGGACATCGGTCAGGGCAGAGGCAAATTGCTCCAGTTGAGCATCGTCCACTGTTGCGGAGCCGTCTTCGGCCATGGCGGGTGTGAACGCGGCTGCGGCGACCAGGGTCAGACTGGCTAATAACGCTTTAAGGTGACTCATAGTGACACTCCTTAGTGTAGTTACAGGTTACTTTCAAAAGTGATGACTCACATGCCGGGCCACTTGGATCATGTTCAGCGGTAACACCGGTTACTCACCCTAGTGCTGGAATCGTGCCACCCATCTTCATTTTTTCGAAATATCACATAACTTATTGTTTTTAAAAAGATTTTTATAGCTCTACGGCTTATCCAAAGCGATAACAATCTCGAACTGCCGAAACTGGCCAGATAAAATGGATACTTTCGATACACTCTGTATCCATCTGTCCAACCCGACGCGATCTGCATCGGGTGGAAGCCCGCCGCACTGCCGATGGCTCTGGGCATAAGTACATCCCAGTTTACTGCCATCGGTCTGGTTTGTTTCCTGCATTGCTATCACTTAACCACCCGATCAGCCCCGGTAACGTCTCGTTCTTGGCTTATTGGGTGTATACTTTCGATACATGCCCGATCGGTCAGCGGCACCTCTGACCGATCAGGCATTATGCACAAGACTGGAGGTAGCCGTGCTCAAGGGTCCGCTACGAAGCTTGCATTTATCGATGCTGGTCTGGGTGGTTCTGCCACTGCTGGTGTTGTCGGCCATGGTTGTTCAACTGAGCCTGCATCTGGCCGTGGCACCGGCGCAGGAAGACCGCCTTAAACAAGATCTGGAACTGGTAGCCCGGGCCGTCCGGCTACCCATTGGGGAAAGCCTGGCCAACGGTCAGGAAGCCGATATTCAAAACGCGCTGAATTCCATTTTCTCCATTGGCCGGGTATATGGAGCAACCGTTTTCGATATCAACGGCAATCGCGTTGCGTCGGTCGGTACCGCCGACTCCAGCCTGAGCAATACCCAGGTCGCGCAGATCGTGGTGGACACGGGCGATACCCAGGAACGGAGTCGCACCATTAACGGTCGTAAACTGTTTTCGCAATTCCTGCCGTTGTATGGCGCCGGGCGGCAGATAAACGGCCTGATCCAGATCACCCGGCTGGAAAGTGATTTCGATAAGGCCAACCGGGTGGTCAATCTTTACTCATGGGGCGCCTGGATTGTGGCGGCCGGGATTATGGTTCTGATCATCATTTTTGGTCATTACCGCGGCATCGGCCGTCATGTGCAGCGTCTGGTGGAAGCCATGAACCGCATCGAAGGTGGCGACCGGTCCATCCGGGTGCCGGCGACGGGGCCGCGTGAAATGGCGGACATCAGTCTCGCACTGAACCGGATGCTCGATGGCTTGGATCAGGTTGAACGGGAAGTGCACGAGCATCAGCAAGCCCAGCGGGAACTGAACAAACGGATGCAGGCTCAGGAAAAAATGGCCGCCATCGGTCGAGTTGCCAGCGGCATTGCGCATGAACTCGGCGCACCACTGAGTGTGATTTCAGGCCGGGCTCGCCGCTTGAAAAACCAGATCGGCGATAATCCAGAGAGTCATGAGCAACTCAACAAAATTGAACACCAGGTCAACCGCCTGAATCGGATCGTACGCCAGTTACTCGATTACTGCCGACCCGACGGCCATGCTCAGGTACGGCTGAATCCCGAGTCGGTAGCCCGGACGGCCGGTCACGACCTGTCGTCGGAATGGCCCGAGCATCTGGCCGCTATTCACTGGGAGATTGCACCTGACCTGCCGTCCATCGTTGGCAATGAACCCCGTCTGGTACTGGCACTGGTCAACCTGATACGCAACGCCATGCAAGCCGCACGCAGCTGGGTTCAAGTCACCCTCACGGCGGACGCCTCGACGATCCGTTTCATCGTAGATGACGATGGAGATGAATCGGCCCCGGCCCCCAGCGAAACCTTGCTGGAACCCTTTTATACCAACAAACCGGCTGGCCAGGGGTCCGGGCTGGGGCTGGCCATTGTGAATAATGTGGCGCTCGAACACGACGGCACCCTCACCCTTAGCCAGGGGCCAAAGGGCGGTTTTCGGGCGGAACTGAGCTTTCCGTTACCGCAGCCAGTGCAAAAGGAGTCAAGCCATGAGTGAGCAAACCCGCATTCTGATCGTGGAAGACGATCAGGACCTGGCCGATCTGCTGGTGGATGAACTGAGTGACGAGGGCTTTCAGGTTCATCACTGTCTGTCGACCGAAGCCGCCGTTCCGACCCTGCATGAACTGCAGCCCGACCTGGTTATTAGCGATCTGCGGTTACCCGGCAGCAGCGGCATGGATATGCTCAAGCATTGCCGTTCCGGCAGCGCACAGCCCAGCTTTCTGATGATCACGGCTTACGGCACTATTAATCAGGCGGTGGAGGCGCTCAAGGCCGGGGCCAATGAGTTTCTGACCAAGCCTTTCTCCATGGATCACCTGATTCTGACCGTGCGCAAGCTGCTGAAACACCAGCAAATGCAGACTGAAGTCGAGCAATACCGGCGTTTGCTCGCCTCTGATCAGTTTCAGGGGCTGATTGGACGCAGCCGAGCCATGCAGTCGCTGTATCATCAGATTCAGCAGATTGGACCGGCTGACGGGCCGGTGCTGGTTTTGGGTGAGAGTGGCACCGGCAAGGAACTGGTGGCCAAGGCCATCCACGCAGAAAGCCAGCGCTCGACGGGTCCTTTTATCGCCGTCAACTGCGCCGGTATACCGTCCGAATTGATTGAAAGCGAGTTTTTCGGTCATGCCGCCGGGGCCTTTACCGGAGCTCGCGGTTCTCGTCCCGGGCTGTTCAGTCAGGCAGAGGGTGGCACGCTACTGTTGGATGAAATTGCAGAGATGCCGTTCGGCCTACAGGCCAAGCTGCTGCGCGTGCTGCAGGAAGGCACCGTCAGACGCGTGGGTGAAGACACTGAGACACCGGTGAACGTGCGCATCATCGCCGCGACTCACCAGGATCTGGAAGGGTGCATCCGGGATGGACGGTTTCGCGAAGACCTCTACTACCGGCTGGAAACCTTCGCGTTGTCGATCCCACCGTTGCGCGAGCGCCGTGGCGATACCCTACTGCTCGCGCGTCACTTCCTCAAGGCCGCTGTGCAAACCAAAGAACCGGCCATTATTGGTTTTACCCGGGAGGCCGAACAGGCACTTGAAACCTACCCCTTTCCAGGGAACGTCCGGGAGCTGCAAAACGCGGTGGAACGCGCCATTGCCTTTTGCGACCAAGCCGAGATCGACCGTCGCCACCTGCCTAGCCGCGTTGCCGAGCACGATGAAGACAACGAGACCAGGTCACTGGAAACACCACCGCGGCAGCTTCCGACCACCAACACCAGTGCCCTGCCCAGCCTGGAAGCGGTACAGCGGGATTATATCCACCAGGTGCTATCGATCACCGCCGGTAATAAACGCCGGGCTGCAGACATACTGGGTGTCACCCGTCGCACACTGTATCGCTGGCTGGCCAAAGACGACGATCAGACAGATGTGCCTTAATGGCACACCAACCGCTTAGCCCACTGCCAGCAAGCGCTGAACCGGTATCCGTCTGGCTTCGATCAAGGCTATACTGGAATTACACTTAACCAAGCCGAGGATAGACTGCATGCTGGCAGTGAGTCTGGTCACCGCTTTGTTGCTGTTGCTGGCGACCTTTTTCATTGACTCAACAGGCGGTGATATCGCCCTCGCTGTTGCTGCTGCCAGTAGCGTGTTAGTAGGTGCTTACTATCATAAAGCACTCTCTGTTCTGCAGCTTGCGGTACTGGCCGCGGTAACGGTTATCCCGGTGATCCAGTGGTTCGAAGTACTGGTCATCGAACGGGATCGCAGCCAGCAACAACAAGCGGTTGCAGAGCAGATCGGCACTCTGTCCAGCCAGTTGGAAACTGCACTGATTGCTAACCGGGGGTATCTCGATGCTCTCAGTTTGCTGATATCAACGCAGCCCGATGTTAGCCAGGAGCGCTATCATCAATGGTTGGAACAGTTAGTTCCAGCCCAGACATTCAGTTTGTTGAACATCGCCATCACCAATCAGTTTGTGATCACTCATGTTTACCCGCGAACTCCCCAAAACCTCGAATTACTGGGTGCCAACACGGCACTGGTAGCCGACCAGGTTGATGATATCCGGGAGGTAATGGAAACCCAAACCGCCAAGGTCGTTGGCCCCATCCAGGTGTTGCAGGGCGATACTGCGCTGGTATACCGGCTACCGGTCTCCGGCCAACCGCACATGATTGTCTCTGGTGTCGTCTCTCTGGATCAGGTCATTGCTCAGGCCGTCTCGACCGGCATGGACAACCTAAAACTGGGCCTGACAGTCAGCCGTAGTGAGGTGGTAACCCGCCTGTTCAGCCAGGGCACGCTGGGCCGCTACCAGGTTTCAACCCGGTTTGAGCATGGCGGCCTGGACTGGACAATTCTGGCAGAACCCGAAGCGGGCTGGATTCCACCAACCGAAGCCCTCTGGCTGATGCGTGCGTCAGCTTTGGGTGTCTGGCTGTTTATTCTCTTACTGCTGGGCGCGCAATACCGGGTTATGCGCCAGCGTGAACGGGAACGACTGCAGTTAAAAACTCAGGAAGGCAAACTTCTGGAAGCACAGCGGCTTGGCAAGCTTGGCTCCTGGACATCACTGCCCGGTGATCAGTTTGCCTTGTCGGCGCCGTTGATGGAGTTGCTTGGCACCGATCAGCCCAAGCTCTCCCAGGATGCAGTGATAGCCTACATTTACGAACCCGACCGGCCTTATTTCACCATGCACACCCAAAGTGTGCTGGATGACAGTCAGCCGTTTGCCCGATTCGAACACCGCATCATTACCCCCAGCGCCTTGTTGTGGGTGGAGCAGACCATAGCGCTGAACGACAACCGCGAACTGACCGGTATGCTGCGCGACATTACCGACATTAAATCGACCGAAGCTGAACTGCAGAAACTCAGTTATTACGACTCTCTGACCGGTGCGTCCAATCGCAACTTCTTCGGCAAGCAGGTGCAGCAAGGTATCTCGCTGTCGCAGCGCAACCAGAACCACCTGGCGCTGGTTTTGTTGGATCTGGATAACTTTAAGACCATCAACACCAGCTACGGCCACACCGTAGGCGATGAAGTGCTCAAGCAACTAACCGAGCGCATTAAATACTGCATTCGCAACAGCGACACCGTGGCCCGGCTGTCAGGTGACACCTTCGCCATTTGCCTGCAAAACCTGAAAGACCCCAGCCATTGTATTTTTGTGGCAGACACCTTGTTGAAATCCATTACTGAAATCATCGAAATTGACGAGGTGCGAATCAGCATCACCGCCACACTGGGCGTTGCCACCAGCCCGACCGATGACACGGAATACGAGGGCCTGGTCAAGAAAGCCGAAATTGCCTTGCGCAAAGCCAAGGAAATAGACCGCGGCAGCTATCAGTTTTATTCCGACCAGATGAACCTGGAGAACGACCGGCGCCAGGACATTCTGCGTCTGTTGCCCTATGCGCTGCAAAACAACGAGTTTCATCTGGTGTTGCAACCCAGGGTCGACCGGGTCGATCAGCACTGGTGCAGCCTGGAAGTTCTGCTGCGCTGGAACAGCCATGAACTCGGCGCGGTTTCACCTGCCGAGTTCATTCCCATTGCCGAGGACAGCCATCTGATCGTTGAAATCGGTAACTGGGTTATTCGACGTGCGCTAGAGGAGTTCAGCCAGTATCTGGACCAGTTAGACGAGCGCGTTGTGCTGTCTATCAACCTGTCACCCAAACAGCTCGAGGAACGCAATCTCAGCTTGTTCATTGCCAGTGAAATTCACCAGGCCGATGTGCCCGCGCACCGGGTTGAATTTGAAATTACCGAGCACTCCCTGACCGAAGAATCCGAAACAACGCTAACCGCCATGGCCGAACTGTCGTCGATGGGCATACGCTTCGCGATGGACGATTTCGGCACCGGCTATTCCAATCTGGGGATGTTGCAGGCGTTACCGTTGCACGTACTGAAAATCGATCAGCGTTTTATTCAAAGTCTGGAAGACGGGCCGCGCCATCAGGCCCTGGTCGAGGCAATTATTGATTTGGGCCACACCCTGAATCTGACCGTGGTCGCCGAAGGGGTGGAAACCGAAGCCCAGGTCACGCTGCTGTCGACGCTGGGCTGCGATGAACTGCAAGGCTACTATTACTACCGGCCGCAACCTTTCGCAGACCTGCTGAAAGAGCGCGTAAACACCTAGGCGTCCTCTGGCGGCATGGAAACTTCTTTGGCTTTTTGCCGCATTTGCGTCAGCAGCAAGGTCAGCGCAACGCCGACTATGACGCACACAATGCCCAGCCACTGGGCGGCAGACACAGGCTCACGCAGCACGACCAGCGTCAACAATGCATTGAACAGTGGCGCCGTAGTCATCATCAACCCGGCGATGTTGGCGTTGCTGGCACCCACCGCCTTGATCCAGGAGAAGAACGCGATCAACGACGGGAACACCGCGACATAAGCGACCGTCCACCACAGGTCGCTCGGCGGTACCAGAATCTCGCCACGCAGGGCACCGCTCAGCCAAAAAGGCACAATCATCAGGCTGCCAACACCGATGAAAAAGGTCAGCATGCCCACGCTGTTCACTTCCCAGACCGGCAGTTTTTTCAGCATTACCGAATAGAACGACCAGCAGATCAGCCCCAGAAAGAAGATACCATCACCGATCAAAGAGCTACCGCCAATACTGATTGACCATTGCCCATCGGTGAGCACCACATAGGCACCAAACACCGCCAGCGTGGCGGTCAGCCATTGGGCGGCCGTCAATCTTCCAATGCCCATCCAGGCGCTGAGGATGAAGATCATCACCGGCATCAGGGCACCCATGGCACCGATATTCACGGGCTGAGTGTACTTTAGCGCCCAATACTGCAGGGTGTTGTACAGAGTGACACTCAGCAACGCGAGCAACAGCAGCGTTTTAAAGTGAGTCCGATACCAGGGCCACTGCCGCCGGATATGAGGAATACCGAAGGGTGCGATCAGCAAAAATGCCAGCCACCAGCGGAACTGGGACAGCGTGAAAGCGGGCAGCGACACCACGGCGATCTTGCCGACGATGGCGTTGGTGGCCCAGAAAAAATTAGCCATTGCCGAGAAGCCGATGGCGATGAGAAGTTGGCGTGAGGTCATAGTACGACGCGTATCGTTGAAATTTATTATGAGGTGGGAGTGTCGGGGTTTTGGGAGGCTGAGGCAAGGCCTAAACCTTGATGAACTTGAACGGCGGGCGGGGTTGTCGGCTTCGCCGGGCAAACAAAAAACCCCGGTAACCCGGGGTCAACTGAGTGTACATCTTTACTCACTCACTGGGCTGTTACAAAGTCACTGTAAATACCGTTACTGTCGAA
>NZ_JBBECH010000010.1:0-6998 GCF_040881935.1 Saccharospirillum sp.
TTCCATTTAGGCGGTTTACAGCTGGTTCCTCACCCACACAAATAGGTGAAGACCCATATAAATACAGCATAAAATTCATTGGTTTATAGGAAGCTATGAAAAGACTCAGAACATTAAGGGACGTGGGACATTGAAAGACGCGAAACAGGTAAAGACGCTCTTGCGTCAGTTCATGTCATGCGTCCCTAATAGGGAGCGGTTAACTCAGGGCTTTGTTGTGCAGTCGTTTTAGCTGTTCGGGGCTGATTCCCATTGCCAGAGCTTCTATTTCGAGTTTTGGCCAGTTGTTCACAAGGTTGGTCAGCGTCGCACTGTAGGCTTGGTCGACTGCATGGCCGTATTGCTGTCTTGCGGCTTTCAAGGCCTGCTCCGGGATTGGCCCCCAGGCTAGCTGCATCATAAGCAGGTCGAGAATATCCTTGAAGGGGGGGCTCAGGCCTCTGTCGGCGTTTGCCAGCAACTTAGTCGTGAAACAGGCGGTATGGTCGATTACGGGGACTGGTATACCCGGTAGGTCCGATCCTTCGATGTAATAGTCATCACAACTGATGAGTTCGAGTTTGATTTTCTCACCCTGCCAATTGATAAATGTCCGGACACCGTATCGGTCGAAGCGTATGTCACGGGGGTATTCAAAGTCCTGCACAACTAACTGGCCCAAGCTGGAACCATCAACACACTCTCTGACGGCCCGATAGGACGCTTTGTCGGGGCATAGAAAGTCGATATCTACCGATTCACGATACTCATCCAATTCCATGGAGATCCGGGTTCCGCCACCAAAGTAAATGCGGTTTTGCTTCAGGAACCCAGCATCAAACTGGCCCAGTGCGGCCTGAATGAGCTTATGGCGAGGCCTTTTGAATTCAAACATTGGTAGGCAAAAAGCACCCATTGCCGACCGTTCGGGTCAACTCGGCGATGAGGGCTTGTTCCTGGGGAGTAAGACGCTGTTCATCAATATACGCCCAACGACGCTCGTATAACTGGAAGGCCTCTTCTGGCTCCAGTTGCATTTTGGCCGTATCCCACATTACTTGGTCCAGCTGTTCGTAACGATTCCGGTCGATCAGTTGCATTTTGCTCACCCCTGATACCAGTTTAGCGAGTGGTGTTTGATATGGGAAGTTTTGAGCTGTGAGCTCGTAGCTGTTAGGTCAACTATGGGTCTATCCATGCTTTTCGGCGCTCTTGAAGGATGCATTGCTGGTAGCCGGCAAAATCTTCCTGATGCTTTTAAACAGGAGGCCTCCTTTTGCTTCGGTACCACCGCGTATCATGATGCCTTTCTCAACAATCTCGCCCAGCAAAGGCTGCCCCACATCACGCAGGTCTACCAGGTCAACCGGGCGGCCTGTTTGGGTTGCCAGATCTGACATCAACTTCATTTTTTGTGTGGCGCTGATGATTGCCGGTAACTGCACGCCAAGGTCCAGATCACTGTTGGCCGTTGCACGGCTTTCTTCAAGGGAACCAAATAACACGGCGATGCTGACTTCCGGCCATTCGGTTAACACGATTTGAATTTGCCTGATCGTTTCAGTTAAGGCCATGGGGTCTGGGCTGGTTGGGTTTGGCGTTAGTGTAGCGGGAAGTGGACTGACGCGAAACATGAAAAGACGCAGGACATTAACAGACGTGAAACACTAAAAGACGTAAGACAGGAAGGGACGCGGGACATTAAAAGACGTAGAACACCGCAAGACGCAGGACATTGAAAGACGCTCTTGCGTCAGTTGGTGTCCTGCGTCAGTCCGTGTCCCGCGTCTGTTGGCTCGCTTCTGTAGATCGTGAGCCCGACCTGGTCTATACGGGCTTTCAGGTCCTGATTTTCCAATGTTGTGTAGTCTAGTAGGTCAATGGCTAGCGGGATGTCGGACTCATCCAGGTCTAATCTGATGCTGCCGAGGGTTTGGTGATCAATGGCATTGCCTATTATGGCCAGGTCGATGTCGCTTCGATCTGTATAGGTGCCTTTGGCTCGTGAACCATATAGGACAACACGTTTTATTTCGGGGTGTTTGGCCATAATGGCTGCTATTTCGGCGTTGTATTCCGCCGCCAGCCCTGGAATCGAGCTAATACTCTGCCTGGAGTTCATTGTGCAGCCTTTCGAGCAAGGATAGGTGCTCTTTTCGAATGGAGTCTATTATGGCTTCAAACTTGCTGAGGTCATAGGTGTGGCTCATGAGGTTTCTGTCGGCGATCATCCGTAGCCACCCTTCGGCATCATCGATGTACTTGGTTGCATAAGCCTGACGGGCAATGGCTTTGGGGGATATCTGGTCCAGTGTTAAACCATCGGCTTCCATTTTGTCTTTCAGGACTTTCCAGGCGAGTTCGAATGTGTATTCGAAGCGCTGGATAATGCCCTCTTTCTCAAGCTGCGACAGTTGAGTTGGCTCTTTCTCAATGGCTTCTTTGAGCAAACCGTAGGCTCTTTGGTAATTTTGAAACCGTTGTTTCCAGCGTATGTCATTCTCTGTCACGGCTTGTTCCTTTTGAGATGGGTTGGATGAAAGGCGTGGAACGTTCACTGACGCGGGACATAAAGGGACGTGAAACAATAAAAGACGCGGAACACCGAAAGACGCAGGACATTGAAAGACGCTCTTGCGTCAGTTGATGTTTCGCGTCTCTTCATGTTCAGCGTCCCTTCATGTTTCGCGTCAGTCTATGTCCTGCGTCCCTTCATGTCCCGCGTCTTCTCATGCCGCTGGCTCATGAGGGCGTGCTGTCAAGTCAACACCCAGAGCACGCATCACTGCCAGCATTGTTTTCAGTGTTGGGTTACCTTGCTCACTAAATGACCGATACAGCTGTTCCCTTGAAAGCCCTGTCTCACGGGCCAATTGGGTCATGCCTTTGGCTCGCGCCACTACTCCCAAGGCCTTTGCGATATAAGCCGAATCTCCGGTTTCCAGTGCGTCGGCTAGAAAAGTGGCGATAGCTTCCTCACTCTCCAGTGCCGCTGCAGGGTCGTAGTCGTAAATTTTGTCTATCATACTGCCTCCCACTCTGCCGCAAGTCGCAACGCTGTGGCTATGTCACTTCGACATTAAAGGACGTGAAACACTAAAAGACGTGGAACACTGAAAGACGCAATTCATTGAAAGACGCAATTGCGTCAGTTCGTGTCCTGCGTCAGTCCGTGTTCTGCGTCCCTTAATTCGAGCTGCCTTTCACTCCGCCAGACTCGTATAAGCACAATCTCGTTAACCTGCCTGAGATAGACAACCCGAAATGGCGCGTGAATCAATTCGCGAATGTGATTTAGGTTGAATTCAGGAACAACTCGGCCAGCATCAGGGTGGATTTGAAGCATTTCACAATGCTCAAGGATAGCAGCCAGGAAATCATCACCGATATGTGGTATATCCTGCTCTCTGTAATATTCTTGAATAGCCTGTAAGTCCTTAAGAGCGGACTGTGCAATGCGCAATTCCATTTACTTGATACCCAATGTCTTCCTGGCGTCCTCCAACGATACAGTGTTGCCCTCGCGAACATCCATAAGCCCCTGCGCCACCGCCTTTACAAACCGCAATTCCTCTGCGGTTCTCTCATAATCCTCGAGCCCTTGAACGACGGCTATGCCGCGACCACGACTGGTAAGCAGGATTGGGCGATGAGTATCTTTCGCTTGACCAACCACCTTTCCGGGATTGATCTTCAGGTCTGTAAGAGGAACGACATCCTCGGAAAATTTCACTTGCATAATGATTACCTGGGCAGCAGTAAAGTACTATTAATAGCACCGGTTAACAGGTGTGGTCAAGAATCATAACATGGAAAGACGCTCTTGCGTCAGTTCGTGCCCTGCGTCTTTAACTGTTTCGCGTCTCTCCATGTCCTGCGTCCCTCCATGTTTCTCGTCATTTCCTGTCCCACGTCACCTCAATCCGGTACCCACACTGACGTATCCGGTAGCCTGTTGGCCAGGTGCGCCTGGAATTCCCGCTTCACTTTTGCGTCGCCGTGTACCAGGCGGATTTCTGTTGGGGCTGTTGGAATTTGGGTGCAAAAGTGGGTTAGGCCGGTTCTGTCGGCGTGGGCTGAGAAGCCGCTGAGTCTGTGGATTTGGGCGTTCATGGGGGTTGGGTGGTTGTTTACTCGTACTGTGTCGCCGGGTTGGGCGCGTTGTATGGCGGCGCCGAGGGTGCCTTTGGCCTGGTAGCCTACGAAGAAGATGTCGGTTTCCGGTAGCGGTAGCATGGCTTCCAGGTAGTTCATGATGCGCCCACCCTGGCACATGCCGCTGGCGGCGAGGACGACGGCGGGTTGTTGGGTGTGGGTTAGCCGTTTCACCATGGCCAGGTGGTCTCTGTGGTGTTCTATGGTGATCAGCTGGTCGAACGCCAGGGGGTAGCGCCCTGCCCTGCGTTTGTTTTGCAGGGGTTCGCGCCAGTGGTCGAGCAGGTGGCGGTAGGCCTGGGTCATGCGCAGGGCCAATGGGGAATCGAGGATGATGGGTAAGGCGGCCCCGGTGCCATCGGGCTGGCTGTGGGTGGTGTGCAGCAGGTTGTTTTCGAACAGCAGGTCTTCGATGAAAGCCAGGATCTCCTGGGTACGGCCCAGGCTGAAGGCCGGTATCAGTACGGTGCCGCCATCGGCCAGGGCGCGTTTCAGGCTGTTGCCGAGTTCGGTTTTGCGTTCGGCGCGGGCTTCGTGGTCGCGGTTGCCGTAGGTGCTTTCCAGCACCAGAATGTCGGCGCGCTCCGGGGCTTGGGGTGGGTCTACGAATACGGCGCCCGGTGCCCCGAGATCGCCGCTGAATACGGTGCGGTGGCCACTAGCATCCAGTTCCACATAGGCGGAGCCCATAATGTGGCCCGCTGGCTGGAAGCGCAGTTCGATTTCGCCACCAGGTAGCGGATGCCATTGGTTGTAGGGCACGGGCTGTATTTGACCAAGAATGCGGGCCAGGGCTTTTTCGACCAGATCGGCATCGTTGGGAATATGAATGCCCAGAGCATCTTCGAGAACCAGGGGCAGTAACGCCGCCGTAGGTTCAGTGCAATAAATGGGGCCGCGGAAGCCAGCGGCGATGAGCCAGGGAATGCGGCCTACATGGTCAATGTGACAATGGGTGACGATTAATGCGGTAACCTCGGCTACATCGAAGCCGAAGGCGTGCAAGGGCCGGTCGGATTCAGCGCCCTGGAACAGGCCGCAGTCGATCAGCAGGTTGGCGTGGCCGGCCTGGTACTGGTGGCAAGAGCCGGTTACGCCGGTCACAGCGCCGTGGTGAGTTATTTGGGGGGTTGAGTCCATTTGCATAAGATCCTTTTTTTGAAAGACGTGGAACAGGAGAAGACGCGAAACACTAACAGACGCAAAACATGAAGGGACGCAAAACATGAAGGGACGCAAAACAATTAAAGACGCAGGACATTTGTGACGCTCTTGCGTCAGCTCATGTTTTGCGTCCCTTCGTGTTTCGCGTCTTTCGATGTCCTACGTCAGCCTACGCCCTACAACTATGGCTTTGTCAGCTTCGGTCAGGCTGGCTTTGGTTAGGTAGTCTGATAGTTGTTGGGCCAGGTGTTGGGTGTTTTTGATGACGGCCTGTGCTTCGCTTTCTGTCAGGCCAAACAATGTACAGTACGATAGGGCGTTCTCGAGGGTGCTGTCGGCACCGTTACGGCCGACACCCATGGCTTGCTTGCCGCCAGGCGACCCTACCGTGGGTAATACGTCGTACACAGGTGCCAGGCTCCATGTGCCGCTTTTAATATCGAGTGTCATGCCGTGGTTGCGGGCATGGTCGTCTGTATTGCCGATGAGGAGGTTAAACACCATGCGCCGGTAGAGGTCCTGCCCTGCCTGTTTGGGGTTTGCGGCCTGGCGCCGCAGTATGCCTGCCAGGTTTACGTAGCTGTAGGGGTTCTTCAGGGAATCCCGTATTGGCCGAAGCCGGGCCAGGTTAAACAGGCTGTTGGCCGATATAAAGTGAACGGGCTGGGCCGGGTCTCTGTCGAAACGGCGGACCAGCAAGGCAGAACGCCCTGCCCCCAACGCTTTCAGTTGCACCTCGGGTACGGGCCAGCCTGCGTCTTTCAATAACGCCAGGGTGGCGTATTCCAGGCGCGGAATATCGACCAGGTCGCTGTCTCGCGATAATTTCACCAGCCACTGAGCCGTGCCATCGGTCACCACGGTTTTAGGACGTGCTCCGCCCATGGACGAGCCCGGCTCTATAAGAGCCCATTGCTCTTGCGTCAGCACCTCTCTTCGTTGAACCCGGTCTGTTACATCGGCCAATTGTTCCAGCCAGGCCATGGGGGCTGGTTTAGCGGGTTGTCGCGGCCGGCTGCGTGACAAACTGAATTCCAACACGCCAACACCGCCGCCACTGGTTCGCAACAAGCGCTCTACTTCGTTTCTGGGTGCGCTGGCCTGGTGCATCAACATCAGGCGTGTGCCCCAGTCATCTGGCCCGGCATCGGTGAACACGCCAAATACGCCTTTCGGGTTTTGGACTCTGAACGTTCGGGGTTCAAGGGGCAAGTTGACTGGGTCTAGAGGGTAGGCGCTCGGATGTTCCAACCAGTATTGCGTGTAGTGGAAGGTTCCCATCCCATCAGCCGTCGCAAGCGTGCCGGCCCACTGTTGCTCGTTATCGGCATTCACGGCAAAGACATAGGCTTGTGTGTAGGGCGCTGTCATTCAGTCACCTTACGCCGTGCTTTAACGGTTCGGTTACGCCGGCCGGTTTCGTCACGGTTGGGTGCGGCCAGGTCGGCGAAACCGTCCGATAAGCCCATGGCGCCTAATATGGCCAGATAAACACCAATCGCCGTGCCTAAATTACCCGCTTCAGCGGCCCGGTATGAGGTGACCGATAAAAAGGCGCGGTCGGCGGCTTCCTGTAAGGTCCAGCCCCGGGCTTTGCGGGCTTCCTTGATGTTCGCGGCGAATATGCTGAACAGTGCCCGGCTGTGTTCGTCGATACCGGCCTGGTAGTCTGTTCTGGGCATGGCGGCGGCCTCAAATAG
>NZ_JBBECH010000011.1:0-6998 GCF_040881935.1 Saccharospirillum sp.
TGCTCAGTGGGCTGGGGGCAGGGTGTTTGTCACACCTGTCGCTCGATGCTGATGGGTCGGGTCGTTTTGTGCCACTCAACACGGACCTGACACTGGTTCGCTCATTCTCATGGGTGTGTTCGCCCGAGGCGATTAAATCACCACTGGTGCAGGCGTTCATGAAGGCTTTGAATTCTTACTCAGGACACCAGCCATAAAAAAACCGCCAGGCCCACAAAGGCACTGGCGGCAAAGCAGCATTAATTCTTATCTGGTTTGTTCAAGTTTCGGAGATAGCTGAAAAATAAGCAGCGGCTAGCCGGTGCGGACCAATTCCACATAGCTGTCCCAAGCTCCGAATTTTGTGTTAGTTCAGATCACGCTCATAGCTTTCGCTGATCATCGCTTCGGCGGCTTCTGCTTCGCTGCGCAACAGGTTCAGCCACTGCTCACCGTCTTCGATGTTCTCGACAAACCAGTCAAACGCCGGAGTAGCCGCTTGCAGGAATTGCTCTTTCTCTTCCGGGGTTGGCACATAGACTTCACCACCGGCTTCTGCGAAATCACGGTAAGCCTGAATCGACTTGCGCTTCGGTGATGTAAAAGTGGCCTGTTGCAGTGCATCAAAACCATCCACAACGACGCGACGCAACTCATCCGGCATGTCCATGAAGACTTCATTGTTCATGTACCACAGGGCCGCCATGTAAGCGTGACCGTCGAGTGTCAGGTACTGCAAGCCCGCTTCCGGGAATTTCATCGACATAATGTCGGTGATGCCGTTTTTGGTGCCTTCAACTACGCCCGTTTGCAGCGAGGTGAACAGCTCCGGCCAGGGGATCGGTGTCGGGCTGGCACCCAGACCGCTGGTCAGCGCCTGAGGCAGGTCGGCAACCACGGTACGAATTTTCATGCCGTCCAGATCAGCAGGCGTACGCACGGTTCTTTCGGTGTTGGCAAAGTTGCGCCAGCCGCCGGTGTTGCCAATGGTCATCAGACGAACCTGATCGTTGGAATCTTCCAGAATGGCATCGCGCATTTCGCGGGTGAAATCACCGCGCAACACGGCTTCTGCCATGCGGTCATTGCGCAGGATGTACGGCAAGTCCAGCACCTGTACGTACGGGTACATGTTAGCCACACCGCCGGACGTGGAGATGTAGATATCGACTGAACCATCCTCCAGTGCCTGCATGCACTCGGTGCCGTTGCCGCACAGCTGGGTGCCGAGGAAAATATCGACTTGAATGGCACCGTTGGATTGGGCCTCAACAAAGTCTTTGAAGACGATCAGGCCATCGTAATCTTCGTCGTTTTCATTGGCGTTGGAGACAGCGCGCAGACGGTAGTCTTCCGCGCTGGCAATGCCCATGCCCAATGTTAGCAGGGTACCGGTTACGGCTCCGATGCACTTTGCGATGAGTTTTTGCTTGCGATTGAAACGCATGGCTCTTACCTCTTGTTGTCGTTGTAGTGTTTTTGTTTATTGTTGGTTGTTGTGCTTTCGGTCTTACTTCCAGCGTGTACAACAGGTGTTGCACGATTCGTCATGCAGGCCAAGGCATAAGACCCAGCAGACGGGGAACCGTTAGTGATATTTCAGGTACAAAGGTAATCAGGAAAATCACCGCTATTTCAGCGGCCAGAAACGGCAGAATCGCTTTGGCAATCGACTCGACCCGTTCACCGGAAACGCTCGATGCCACAAACAGCACCAGTCCCATCGGTGGCGTCGCCAGCCCCACGGTCAGGTTAACGCTCATGATCATCGCAAAATGCACCGGGTCGACCCCAATCGAAGTGAAGATCGGCGCGAGGATCGGGCCCAGAATAATGATCGCCGGGCCGGCATCGAGAAACATGCCGACAATGAACAGCATGATGTTGATCAAAAACAGCAGAATGTAAGCGTTCTCGCTCAGCGTCAGCATCCACTCAGCCAGTATTTGGGCTGACTGCGACAGGCTAACCACAGTCTTGAACGCCATGGCCGAACCGACCAGCAACAACACTACAGCCGAGCCCATGGCACTGCGAACAAAGACCTGTGGCAAGTCTGTTAATTTAACCGACTTCAATACCCAGACACTGAGGATCAGTGCATAGGCAACGGCGACCGCCGAGGCTTCAGTAGGTGTGAAGATACCACCGAGGATTCCGCCAAGAATAATGACCGGCGTTAGTAACGGCAGAATGGCTTTTTTCGAAGCAACGGCCCGCTCAGGCCAGGAGTATTTGTGCCCGGCCTTGGGAAAGTCATAGCGCTTGGCCATGATGGCGGTAATGACCATTAATGACAGACCCATCAACACGCCAGGAACAATGCCTGCCGCGAACAACGAGGCTACCGACACTTCCATGGTATAGGCGTAGATGATCATGATGCCGGAAGGCGGAATGATCGGACCGATCACCGATGACGCAGCGGTAATGGCAGCGGCAAACTTTCGCGAGTAGCCGTTCTTTTCCATCGCCGGAATCATCATCGACCCGATGGCCGAGGTATCCGCGACGGCGGAACCCGACAGACCGGCAAACAGCATGCTCGACATAATGTTCACATGTGCTAGACCACCGCGTACATGGCCGATAAAGGCTTGCGAGAAATCAACCAGACGGAAGGTAATGCCGCCCCGGTTCATCAGTTCACCGGCGAGCATAAAGAACGGAATCGCCATTAGCGGGAAGGAATCGATGCCGTTGTAGATATTGCGAAACAACAATGGCAAATCGCGATCCATGCCTTCCCACAGCAACATAAAACCCGGGGCGAACAAGGTTGCAAAAAACACCGGCATACCGATCAGCAGCACGATTAAAAACAGCGGTAAAAATAGAATCAACATCCTGCTTACTCCATCGCCAGCTGGGCTCTGCCGTGTTTGGGTTTAATGCCGAGCCGGTCGTTAAAATCACGGAACAGCAGGTTGCCGGCTTCTTTCAGCAACAGTTCAATATTGACCAGAATCATGGTGCCGAAACACACCGGCATGGCCAGGTAAACCCAGGCCAGCGGCATGTCGAAACTGGCAGCACGACTGCGAAAGCCACGTTGGAAAAACTCCAGCCCCATGGTGAACAGGAAGTACAGAATGATCAGTGCGGCCAGATAAAGCGCCAGTTTCAGGAGCGCAGCGACAACGCGCGGTAGAAAATCATGCAACATTTCGATCGCAACAAAAGAGCCCTCGCGATAGGCGGCCGCAGCGACCAGCGCCATCATCCACATCATGAAGGCTCGGGCGACTTCTTCGGGCCAGGGCTGAGCATTGTTGAACACATAGCGCATCACTACCTGAAACAGGATGGACGACACCATCAGGGTCACGCAGATCCACGCGAGGAACTTGCCAACGGTGGCAATGGCAGTGTTCAGATGCATCAGGGCTTTCAACGGCAACACTAAGGCGTTCATAGGAAGTGACCTCGGTGTGCCGGATGCCGGTTCATTGTTGTCATTGTTGAACCTCATTCATCAGGGCAGTGAAAACGTTAACAGCCCTTTTGCTTGATGTAAATCAATAGTGGATGAATTTTTCACCGAGCGATGTTCGGAATTAATTCATTCACTATTGATTTACTTTTTTGAAGGGCGTTGCTAGAGTGGTGTTATTGCAGGCTAAGCGTGCGGAGTTTGCCGGTTTCAGGCAGCCCGACAGTCCATCCAGGAGGCATCATGACAATAAAAATCGATCACATACCCGAGCAAAAACAGGTAAACGGCCGGGATTTCCCGCTGGTCGTAACCCCTCACAACGACGCGGTGGCAACCGATGTTGCGGCGTTCGATGCCTGGGTAACTGAACAGCAGGAAACCCTCAAGTCCCATCTGATTGAGCACGGTGCCATCCTGTTCCGGGGCTTCCCGGTCACCGATGCCGAATCCTTCGAGCGCCACCTGGATCACACCTCGTTCAAGAACATGCCCTACGTTGGCGGCGCGGCACCACGCAACCAGGTAACGGCATCACGAATCGTGACCGCCAATGAATCACCGGCGTCAGAGACCATTCCGTTTCACCATGAAATGGCCCAGGTTCCGAACCCGCCGGGGTACATCTTTTTCTATTGCGAGAAAGCCGCCGAAGAAGGCGGAGCAACGTCGATTCTGCACTCGGGCGAGATCTACCGTGCCTTTCACGACATCAACCCGGAATTTGCCGGCCGCCTGGAAGAAGAAGGCGTGCGTTACATTCGCGTGATGCCGGAAGTGACCGATAAAGGCTCGGCCATTGGCCGCTCCTGGAAAGACACCTTTCAGGTTCAGACTCGCGAAGACGCCGAGCGTGTAATGACCGAAGCCGGCATGGACTGGGAATGGCTGGCCAATGGCGACTTGCTCACCCGCACACGGGTATTACCGGCCATCCAGTTCGACAAAGAAACCCAACAAAAGGTGTTCTTCAACGCCGTACTGGCGGTCTACACCGGCTGGAACGACAGCCGCAACGTAGGCACCAAGGCGGTTACCACAGGCACGGGCGACTACATGGACAAGGACGTCATGGACGCCACCGTCAAGGCCATGAATGAGCTGTGCGTCAATTTCAAATGGCAGGATGGCGACGTCCTCTGGATCAGCAATTACACCGTCCTCCATGCGCGCCAACCCTTCAAGGGCGAGCGCAGTATTCTGGCGTCTATTTCTTACAAGTAGGCTTTGGTTGGTAGCGGTGGTTGCTTTTGCTCCCAGTGCGGTTGACTTCGGTGCCAGTCGTGTCGGTCCCCGCCGTTGCTTCCCTTCTCCCGGTCTGAAGGGGCCTCCATGCCCCATCATCCCTACCGCGGGCGTCCTCGCTGTTCAGTGAAGCAACGCCGGTGACCTTTTGAATGGGGTTGCAGTAACCACATTTGGTTTCATTCAAGTTACATTGTTTTTAGTGATTGGCAGAGAAAGCGAGCGCCGGCTGCCGGGTGAGGCCCTGTGGGGTAGTCCGCAGCAGGGATGCTGCGGCCTAGGCTCCATGGACGGATTTACGCCGACCCCACAGGGGTTTACCCGGTGGCTGGCGCGGGCTAGTTCCGAATAAGTACAAACAACCTCCAACGAACAAAAAAAGGCGCGTGAAAACGCGCCTTTTTCTTCTCTAGAAGTTAGCCTTCAAGGCACTTCCTGCCCCGCAGCCGCCGTCCAGATTTCGAACCAGGTTTCGCGGTCAATGGTGATGTCCATGGCCTGGGCCAGGCCTTTGATGCGCTTGATGTTATTGGTGCCGACGACGGGCAGAATGCCTGCCGGGTGGGCCAGTAGCCAGGCGAAAGCGGCGAGGTCGACCCGGCCCTGGGCTTTTGATTGGGCGACGTCTTCGAGCAACGGGCGAACGCGTTTAGCGGCGGCGTCGGACCCGAATATTTGACCGCCAGCCAGGGGTGACCAGGCCATGGCTTGTAGCTGGTCGAGTTGCATCGCGGCGAGGGTGCCGTCGGTGAAGGCGCTGCGTTCCAGTACGCTCATTTCGATCTGGTTAATGCACAGGCGGTGCTTCATATTGGCCTGCAGCAATCGCCACTCGTGAACGCCGAAGTTGGAGACGCCGACGGCACGGGTTTTCCCGCTGTCGATCAGCGCATCGAGGGCGGCACCGGTCTCGGCGGCGTTCATCAGTGGGTCTGGCCGGTGAATCAGCAGCAGATCGAGGTGGTCGGTGTGCATGTGGCGCAGGCTGTTTTCGACGCTGGTCTGAATGTAGTCGGCGCTGGTGTCGTAGTATTTGACGCGGCGATTGGGGAATTTGTCGGTGGCCAGGGCAATGTCGCATTTGCTGACCAGTTCCATCTTGTCGCGCAGCGACGGGTCAGCCGCCAGGGCAGTGCCGAACAGGGCTTCGCATTCGTAGTTGCCATAGATGTCGGCGTGGTCGAACGTGGTGATGCCTTCGGCCAGGGCTGCATCGATTTTGGCACGAACGTGGCCAACCGAGGTATCCTGATCATCGGCCAGGCGCCAGACGCCATAAACCAGCCGGCTCAGTTCGACGTCGGTGTTGGGAAGGTGAATGCGTTGCATGGTGTTCTCCACTGGGCGATCAGGCCCTTATTGTTGGCAATGAGTCAGAAATGTTGGCATTCGCACCCTAACAAGGTATGCTCATCATGTAAATGAATAGTGAATGAATTTCACTGATCAGGGTAATAACAATGACCACAACAACCCCGAAAATGTCAGGCAGTGCATCGTCCGGTAAAAAGCAGACCAAACGCCTGCCATTGTATATTCAGATCAGCGAATTGCTGCACCGCGAAATCGCCGCCGGCCACTATCAGATTGGCGAACGCCTGCCGATTGAGGCCGATCTCGCAACCCAGTTGGGGGTGGCCATTGGAACCCTGCGAAAAGCCCTTTCCAAGCTCGAAGGCGATGGCATGCTCGAACGACGCCAGGGTTCCGGAACCTATGTTAAAGCCACCCTGAACAATCGGGCGGTCTATCAACTGTTCCGGCTTGAACTGCTGGAAGGCGGCGGTATGCCCAATGCCGATACGCTCAGCGTAACGGCGGCTAAAAATGCTTATGTAGCCGATCATCTGGGTTTAGATAGTAGCACACCGCTCTGGTGCATCCGCCGGCTTCGTTACCTGAACCAGACTCCAGCAGCGGCGGAGGAAATCTGGCTGGATCAGAAGCATGATCCTTCGTTAAGTGCGGATAGCCTGCTGGAGAGTCTGTACAAACATTATCGGGATCATTTCGATTTCTGGATCACTCACATTGAAGACCGCATCAGTTGCACCGGCGCACCGGATTGGGTGGCCGACCTGCTCGGCAAAGCGCCCGGTACGATGCTGGGTTTTGTTGAACGGCTGAGCTGGTCGAGCAACGATCGGGTTGAAGAATTTTCCTACACCTGGTTCGACCCGGCCGTGGCTCGTTATATATCACGACTGTCCTGATCCTAGCCTCACGTTTTGGTGCCGGGCATTGGCAATCCCATGAGTCCGTACCAGGCACCGGGTGCACCTATCCGGGGTCGGCGTAGATCCGTCCATGGAGCCTAGACCGCAGCATCCATGCTGCGGAC
>NZ_JBBECH010000012.1:0-39468 GCF_040881935.1 Saccharospirillum sp.
TACTGGGCGTGCAGGCGGTGACGGCCGAGGCGGGTGAACTGATCCAGACCGCCGTGATGGCGATCAGGGCCAGGATGACCGTGCAACAAGTGGGTGACGAGCTGTTCCCCTACCTAACCATGGTGGAAGGCCTCAAGCTCTGTGCCCAGACCTTCTTCAAGGATGTGAAGCAGCTATCGTGTTGTGCGGCGTGACGGAAAGACAGTGGACCCAACAATGGAGGAATTAACGATGACCGACAACAACTACGACCTGATCGTGATCGGCACTGGCACCGCAGCATCGGTGACCGCGTTCAACTGCCGTAAAGCCGGCTGGTCGGTGGCGGTTATCGACCACCGTCCGTTCGGCGGCACCTGTGCACTGCGCGGCTGCGACCCGAAAAAGATGCTTATCGCCGCAGCCGAGGTGATCGATGGCGTCGAGCGCATGGGCGCCATTGATACTGTGCAAGGCGAGGTCCGCATCGACTGGGCCGCGCTGCAGCGCCATAAACGCTCCTTCACCGACCCAGTACCGGACAAACGCGAGCGTGCCTATGCCAAGAAGGGGATTGAGGTTTATCACGGCCGCGCCCGTTTCACCGGCCGCAACACGGTGGTGGTTGACGACACTGCGCTCACGGCGAGACACATCGTTATCGCCGCTGGCGCCGAGCCGGCCCGATTGCCGATCGAGGGCGCCGAGCACCTAGCTTTGAGCGAGGACTTCCTGGAGTTGGAATCCCTGCCGCGCCGCATCGTGCTGGTGGGCGGCGGCTATATCGGCTTCGAGTTCGCCCATATCGCAGCCCGTGCTGGCGCCGAGGTCACTATGCTCAACCGGGGTGAACAACCGCTGGCAGCCTTCGACCCGCATCTGGTTCGCTTGCTGGTCGAACGCACCCGCGCGCTCGGTGTAGATGTGCGGCTCGGCCACGAGGTCAAGGCGGTGCGCAAGACCGGCGATGGTTTTGATATTCAGGTCGAGGGGCCGGAGGGGCGAGTGGATATCGCCACCGACCTCGCCATCCACAGCGGCGGACGCAAGCCTGCGTTGGAAGCATTGGACCTGGATGTCGCCGACATCGCGCACGAAAACGGCAAGCTCAAGCTGGACCAAACCTTTCGCAGCACCTCCAACTCGGCGGTGTACGCGGCCGGCGATGCCGGCGGCGGCCCCTTGCCCTTGACCCCGGTGGCCGCACTGGAAGCCCACGCAGTGGTCGACAACCTGCTTGAGAACAAGGAAGCAACCGTGGACTATATCGGCATCCCCAGCGTCGTGTTCACTTTACCACCGCTGGCACGCGTTGGCCTGCTGGAGGCCGAGGCAAAGCAGCAGGGCCTGCGCTTCAAGGTCAAGCACGAAAGTGTGCCCGGCTGGTTTACCGCGCAACGCGTCAACGAGTCATGTTACGCCTTCAAAATCCTGGTGGAAGAGGGCAGCCAGCGCATTCTCGGCGCGCACCTGATCGGCCCCGACGCAGCCGAGGTGATCAATCTGTTCGGTTTTGCCATGCGTAGCGGTTTGGACGCCGAGGCCATTCGCCACGCCACTTTCGCCTACCCGACGGCGGCTTCAGACATTGAATCGATGCTGCCATGATGCAGGTGTATAGCTTGGCGGCTCGATACTCCACCGCCACCTATAGATTCTTTTTTCCACCTTTACCACTACTAACGACTTCTCCTTTGCGCCACATTCGCCACTCTTGTGGCTCGTAGGTTTCCCAACGTTCATCCACGGTCAGAGGTTCAGTAACAATCACGCTGACTACATCGGAAGGTGTGGTCACTTTGCCAAAGTCGACGGTAACATCGGCATCTTGCAAGCGGGCGGGGCCGAACGGTGAGCGCCGGGTGATGGCTGCCATTTTGGTGGAGCAATAGGTGAACAACCAGTCGCCATTGCTGAGCAGCAGGTTAAAGACCCCCAGCTTCGAATAGGCATCACTGTGCCGTACCAGACAGTGTGTCAGTGTTTTCAGATCGACATCACGATGCAGGGTTGAGCGGATGGCGTTCATCAGGTCACAGAACAGGGCTTCGCTGTCGGTTGTTCCGACCGGTTCGTAAATGCCCGGGCGGGGCTCGAAATGGTTCAGTTGGCCATTGTGAGCGAAGGTCCAGTAGCGGCCCCAGAGTTCGCGTTGAAAGGGGTGCGTGTTGGCCAGGCAGACATCACCGACATTGGCCTGACGGATGTGGCAGATGGCTATTTCGCTTTTGATCGGGTGGGTCTGCACCATGCGAGCAATGTCTGACTGTGCACTGGCCCGGCTCTCGTGAAACGCCTGCACTCCCTTGCCTTCATAAAAGGCCACACCCCAGCCGTCCTTGTGCGGGCCGGTATCGCCACCGCGGCGGGTGAGTTCGGTAAAACTGAAGCACAGATCGGTAGGGACATTGGCACTCATCCCCAGCAGTTCACACATAACGGATGCCTACTTGCCAACTAACAATGGTCGCTGAGTTTACCATCTGATAGATGATTCGTCGTCGCAAGGTATTACCATTGGCAGGTCGTTAGACGCCTGAGCAAGGAATCGAGACGCTCGGTAAGGTTATCTGTTCTATAATGAGCTACGGTTAACTGGGAACCTGTGTATTAGCACAGTAACCCGTTGTTAACTGTAGCTGTATATGACACCTCAGGAGAAATTGACATGAGCAAATGGGTACAGGTCGCTTCTACGCTCGCATTCGGCGGTATGTTGGTGTCGGGGCCTGTCATGGCCGATACCTTTCGCTGGGCGAACAGCACGGATCCGCAAACCATGGACCCTCATGCGGTCAATGCGGCGCCGGTAACCTCCTTTTTGAACAATGTATATGAAGGGCTGGTCCGTCGCGATAAAGACATGGCCATAGAACCTTCGCTGGCTTTGAGCTGGGAACCTCTGGAAGAGTCTGCAGGCTGGCGCTTTCATTTGCGTGAAGGCGTGAAATACCACAACGGCAATGATTTTACTGCGGACGATGTTTTGTTCTCCTATGAGCGCGGCGTGTCGGAAACCTCGGACGTCAGTTCCTGGTTTGCGCCGGTCAGTGAGGTTGTTGTAGTCGACGATTACACGGTCGATTTTGTCACCCACGACCCGAACCCGCTGTTCCCCGACTCCATTGCCAACTTTTTGATCATGGATCGCGACTGGACTGAGGAAAACAACGCGGAACTGCCGGCGCGTGAACAGGAGACCCATGCCTCACGCAACACCAATGGTACCGGCCCCTTTCGGCTGACCCAGCGTGACCCGGGTGTTGAAACCCGTCTGGTACCCTTCGATGGCTGGTGGGGCGAGGTCGAACACAACATTACTGAGGCGATTTTTACGCCTATCAGTAACTCTTCTACCGGTTTGGCGGCCTTGTTGTCCGGTGAGATTGATTTTATTTCACCGATTCCCCTGCAGGACATCGATCAGGTTGAGAGTCGGGATGGTTTCAAGGTACTGAGCGGTATCGAAACCCGGGTCATCGTGTTGGGCTTTGGGCACCAACATGATCAGTTGAACGACTCGGACGATGCAGCAGGCGAGAACCCCTTCCAGGATGTTCGAGTTCGTCAGGCTGCCTGGCAGGCCATCAACATCGATGCGATTAACCGGGTAGTGATGCGCGGCCAGGCCGAGCCAGCCAGCCAGTTAATGCCCCCCGGCCTGAGCGGCTACTCCGAAGTAAACGATGAGCGGCTGCCATATGATCCGGAAGCGTCGCGTGCGTTACTGGCCGACGCAGGTTATCCGGATGGTTTCAGCTTTGGTTTCAAGTGTACCAACGACCGCTATCTAAATGATGAGTCGGTGTGTCGCGCCATCTCATCCATGTTTGCGGCGGTGGGGCTGGATGCCGACCTGACCGCCATGCCGGTGCGCAACTACTGGGATGAACTGCGCGGTGGTGACTTTGATATGTTTCTGCTGGGCTGGTCGCCGGGGACTTTCGATGCCGAGCACCCTATCCGTTTTCTGGGCGCCACGCCGGATGGCCGGGTAGGTTCCTGGAACTTCGGTGGCTACTCCAATGAGCGTATCGATGAACTGCTACCCCTGGTACAACAAGAACTGGACCCGGAACAGCGGCAAGCCTGGCTGGACGAGATTGCCGGTATTCTGCAAGATGAAGTGGCCTATGTGCCGCTCTACACGCAGCCATTGATCTGGGCCGTAAAAGAGAACATCGATCTGGTTCAACGGCCCGATGATTTCTTCATGTTGCGTTGGGTGACTGTTAACTAGGCCAGCCCCACTATGTTGATGTTTATTGGTCAGCGGCTACTGCAATCGCTGTTTGTGATGGTGGCGGTCGCGTTTCTGGCCTTCGCCCTGTTTCGTTTTGTGGGTGACCCGGTCAGCCAGATGGTCGGGGTTGAAACCACCCTGGAGGATCAGGCTCGTCTGCGTGAAGAGCTGGGCCTGAACGACCCGTTCGTGGTGCAATTCTGGGATTTCACCCGCAACCTGATCAGCGGTGATTTCGGCTATTCCTATCGCACTCGCCAACCGGTTGGCCAGATGCTGCTGTCGCGTATTCCGGCGACGGCGGAACTGGGCACTGTCGCCTTGGTTATTTCACTGCTGGTTGGCATACCCACTGGTATCTATACCGCCTTGCGGCCCAAGGGTGCTCTGTCCCAAAGTGTGCTGTTGCTAACGCTGGTGGGTGTCTCTATCCCCACCTTTGTCATCGGTATTTTGCTTATCTTTCTATTCGGGGTGTACCTTGGCTGGCTGCCAACCTTTGGTCGTGGCGAAACGGTGCAGCTGGGGTGGTGGCAAACCAATATGCTGACGCTCGACGGCTGGCGCTCGCTGATACTACCGGCGCTGACGCTTGGGGTGTACCAGCTTACCCTGACCATGCGCCTGGTACGCTCTGAAATGATGGATGTGATGCGCACCGACTTTATTCGCTTTGCCACGGCGCGAGGCATTCCCTATCGCAGTCTGTTTTTCCGCCATGCGTTTGGCAATACGCTGGTGCCGGTGATTACCATTGTCGGCCTCCAGTTTGGGGGCGTCATCGCCTTTTCCATTGTGACCGAAAGCGTGTTTCAGTGGCCTGGCATGGGGCTGCTGTTTCTGGAGTCCATTCGGTTTGTCGATATCCCGGTGATGGGGGTTTATCTGGTTATGATCGGGCTGATTTTTGTCGTCATTAATCTGCTGGTGGACCTGCTGTATTTTATGATCGACCCGCGTATTCGTGTGCGGGAGGCGGCCTGATGCCTCGGCCCGATAGTCGGCTCAGCCTGGCTCGGCTGGGGGCACTGCGACGCCAGCTCTTCAACCGCAATACCCTGCGCAACAATGAAGGGGTTTACCTGTTTTTGCGCAGCCCGATGGCCATTGTGTCAGCGATTATGACGGTGCTGATCGTTCTGGGTGCGGTACTGGCCCCCTGGCTGGCGCCAACCAACCCATACGATCTGGCCAGTTTCAGCCTGATGGACGGCCTGTTGCCACCGGCCTGGGAGGAGGGTGGCCAGAGCCGGTTTTTACTGGGCACTGATGACCAGGGTCGCGACATGCTGTCGGCCATTCTGTATGGCGCACGGTTGTCACTGACCATCGCCTTTCTGGCCATGGCGTTCGCCACTATTTTGGGGGTGGGGGCTGGCTTATTAGCGGGTTATTACGGCGGGCGTTTTGACGCCATCGTGATGCGCATCGCGGATGTTCAGTTGGCATTGCCAGCAATTTTGACCGCCCTTTTGATCGACGGTATCGCTCGCGGTTTATTGCCTCGTGATATGCAAGAAGACCTTCGGATGTATGTACTGGTGCTGGCCATCGGTTTGTCGTTGTGGGTTAACTTTGCTCGAACAGCCCGCGCCTCGGCGATGGTGGAGCGCAACAAGGAATACGTGCACTCAGCTATTATTATGGGGCAGCATCCAGTGCGAATTATGCTGATTCAGATATTGCCCAACATCACCGGACCCTTGCTGGTCATTATGACGGTTGATCTCGCCTCGGCGATTTTATTGGAAGCTACTCTGTCGTTTCTGGGTATTGGGTTGCCGGCGAATTCCCCCTCACTGGGCACGCTGATTCGCATTGGCATGCAGTATTTGATGTCGGGTGATTGGTGGATTTTGTGGGTTCCAACATTGTTCCTGATCGCGCTGGTGATTTCGGTCAATATGCTGGGTGATTTCTTGCGCCAGGTCTTTAATCCGAGGTTGCGCTGATGCTCAGCGTTCAGGGACTCAGCGTGCAGTTCACGACCCGCTTTGGTGCTGAAACGGCGGTGGAAAATGTCGACCTGGACGTAAAACCGGGCGAGATACATGGGCTCGTCGGTGAATCCGGTGCCGGAAAATCGACCATAGGGGCAGCTATCATGGGGCTGTTGCCAGAGGCCGGGCAGGTTACGGCGGGCAGCGTTCATTTGGGCGATACGGATTTGCTGTCGTTGTCTCCGGCCCAACGCCATCGAGTTCGTGGCAAACGCATTTCGATGATCTTTCAGGACCCGCAAACCAGTCTTAATCCGCTGATGACGGTAGAAGAGCAGTTGCTTGAGACCATTATCACCCATGAAAACCTGTCTATCAGGATGGCACGCGCCAGAGCCATAGAATTATTGACTGAATTAGGCATTGAACGGGCCGACCAGCGCATTAAGGCCTACCCGCATCAGTTCTCGGGGGGCATGAGACAACGAGTGGTGATTGCGCTGGCATTGTGCACCAACCCCGAACTGATCGTAGCGGATGAACCGACGACGGCTCTGGACGTGGCCGTGCAGTCTCAGGTGTTGGATCTGATTCGCAAGCTGGCGGTTGAGCGACGGGTCGGTATTATTCTCATTACCCATGATATCGGTGTTATAGCCCAGGTCAGCGACCGAGTAACGGTCTTGCGCCACGGCAAGGTTGTGGAAAGCGGGCTCACGGCACAGGTACTGGGTAACCCCAGACAAACGTATACCCAGGGGTTAATGGCGTCCGTACCTCGCTTGCAGGAACGAATGCACCGCTTCCCAATGATGGTGGCTGTCGAAACGGATCGGGAAATTGACACTCGTGCGGGCGCTTTGCCTTCGGGCGTCAGCGCCGATTATGCCGCCAAATGGTTGCAGCAACGCCCAGGTCAGGCCCGGAATCAGTCCGCCATGAGCCTTGATATCTCGGCACTGGATGTCTGCTTCACCGAGCCGCGGCAGAGTCTGTTCCAGCGTCCGGATACCCTGTATGCCCTAAGGCAAGTGTCTATTGAGGTACCAGAAGGCAAAGTGATGGGGCTGGTGGGAGAGAGCGGCAGCGGCAAGTCGACGCTGGCCAAAGCCATCGTCGGACTGGTGAATCCGACCCGGGGTGATATTCTTTTTCAGGGTGAGTTGCTGGCGGCGGGTAGCTGGCGAAAGCGCAAGGATCCATCCCGACGGCTGATTCAGATGGTGTTTCAGGATCCGTACTCCTCATTGAACAACCGGCGAAAAATCGGTGACATTCTGGCGGAGCCGTTGATTGTTTATGGTATTGAAAAAAATGCCATCGAACGGCGGCGTTTGGCGGCGTCTTTTCTCGAATTGGTCGGTCTGCCAGCCGCGTCGATACACCGCTACCCGCACCAGTTTTCAGGTGGTCAGCGGCAACGCATTGCCGTAGCCAGGGCGCTGATTGCCCGGCCCGATCTGTTGATTTGCGATGAACCGACCTCGGCACTCGATGTGTCCATTCAGGCTCAGATCCTTAACCTGCTGAAAGACCTTCAAGAGCAGTTTGAGTTGACCATATTGTTCATCAGCCATAATCTGGCCGTGGTTCGGCAGATGTCGGATTGCATCATGGTATTGAAGGGCGGTGAAGTTGTGGAGACCGGCGTCAGTGAGTCCTTTTTTAAGGCACCCCAGCACCCTTACTCGAAGGAGTTATTGGCACTTACCCCCTCACTGGATTTAATTGCTTCAGCAAAGATAATTTAATCTGAGTCAGCCAAGTTGGTGCTTATAACTGACCAGCGCCAGATGTTGCCCAAGCAGTTAGTAAATGGCGGTGTTGTCTCCCGGTTAATTGATAGTGATATCGACATCGAATTTCTGGATTATGACTGGACCTTGAGCGACCTGAACTGAAAACAGGCACCAACCCACTTATTGAGAGATCAGACTGGTGAAAAAGAAACTATCGATCGTTGCGGTTATTGCCGTTGCCATCATCGCTTTTTTTGCGTTCGACTTGCAGCAATGGCTGACGCTGGATGGGCTGAAAGCCGGGCAAGTGCAGTTTCAGATCTGGCTTACTAACTACCCGGTGCTAGTCAGTGCGGCCTATTTTGTGATTTACGTTATCGTGACGGCACTGTCCTTGCCCGGTGCCACCATCATGACGCTGGCTGGCGGCGCACTGTTCGGACTGGTCTGGGGGCTCTTGCTGGTCTCGTTTGCTAGTTCACTGGGTGCGACCCTGGCGTTCCTCGTGGCCCGGTATCTGTTGCATGACACGGTTCAGGTTCGGTTTGGTGAGCGCCTCAGGGCCATCAATGAGGGTGTCAAGAAAGAGGGCGGTTTTTATCTGTTCACCTTGCGCCTGGTGCCCGCCTTTCCGTTTTTCCTGATCAATTTATTGATGGGCCTGACACCCATCAAGGCCTGGACGTTTTATTGGGTCAGCCAGGTTGGCATGCTGGCCGGTACGGCGGTTTACGTCAATGCCGGCACTCAACTGGGCCAGCTTGACAGCCTGTCGGGCATTTTGTCACCCAGCCTACTGATTTCCTTCACCTTGCTGGGTGTGTTTCCGCTGGTGGCCAAAAAAGTTCTGGCGCTGGTACGTTCTCGGCGGGCGGCCGCCTGACGTGTGGATCTGGACCGCTCTGTTGCTGGTATAGTATCTCGTTATCTTCCTACGTTTTTGGCATAGTGTCGGGTTTGGCGTTCACCCTTGCTGAGCGCCGGTAGCAATCAGACAATAATAAGGAAACACTATGCCATTGATTTCACCGCTCGATGCCGATCACAACAACGATGTCGCTGAGTTGGCTGCATTCTTCAACGAAACTCTGGGGTTTTGCCCCAACAGTGTTCTTACCATGCAGCGCCGTCCGGCCATCGCCAAAGCTTTTATCGAATTGAACAAGGCGGTTATGGATAACCAGGGAGCGGTAACCGCTGAACAGAAACGCCTGATCGCTTATCTGACCAGTGCCAATACCGGCTGCAACTATTGCCAGGCTCACACCATTCTGGCTGCTGAACGGTATGGCGCATCGAAGGCGCGTATGGAAAATATTTGGCTGTTTCGTGACAGCGATTTGTTCACCGCCGCTGAAAAAGCGGCCTTCGAGTTTGCCTTGGCGGCGTCATCGGTACCCAATGCCGTCACCGATACCATCAGCGCCGAGCTGAAAGCGCACTGGTCGGACGACGATATCGTTGAAATTCTGGGTGTGGTTTCCCTGTTCGGTTTTCTGAACCGCTGGAACGACAGTATGGGAACCTCCCTGGAGTCGGGGGCAGTGGCAGCCGGCGAAGCGTATCTTGGTGGCAGTGACTGGCAGGTTGGCAAGCACCGGTAGTGTGCGCCGTGCTGATCGGTTATTGTTGCACCTTTTCTGCTATCGACTGACTGCTTTGGGAACGCCATGCCGCTGCTGTACTTTTTAGCCCCGTTGGGGGCTGTGTTGATCTGGTCGGGGAATATGACCATTAACCAGCTAACGGTCGGGGCGATCGCGCCCAGCAGTATCGCTTTTTTGCGCTGGTTGCTGGCCTGGCTAATTCTGACGCCTCTGTTGTTGCCCCAGGCCTGGAAATACCGGGCGACGATTCGTCGCGAATGGCCCAAACTCGCTTTTCTGGGGTTGCTGGGCATGGCGCTCTGGCAAGGCCTGGCTTACGTGGCAGCCGAAACTACTTCGGCCACCAACATGGGCATCCTCGCGGCCATGGTGCCCTTGTTGACGGTGCTGCTCAGCGCCCTGATCCTGCGTGAGCCACCAACTCTGGGCGGTATTCTGGGTGGGTTGATCGCCCTGATCGGTGTGTCAGTGTTGCTGGGACGAGGTAACCCTCTGGTGCTGCTCGACCTGAACGTGGCGGCAGGTGATGCGCTGATGGTTGTTGCCGCCACCTGCTATGCCTTGTATGGCGTGATGCTCAAACGTTGGCCCTTCGATCTGCCGCCCTGGGTATTGCTTTATTCCCAGGTCTGTTTCGCCGTGCTGTTTCTGTTGCCGGGCTACCTCTTGGGGCCGATGACGCCGGTAGATGGCAGCAATGTCTGGCTGATCCTCTATGCGGGTATTCCGGCTTCCATCATCACCACCTTTTTGTGGATGCGCGCCATACGCCAGATTGGTGCCAGTCAGGCCAGTATTTTTATTAATTTGATGCCGCTGTTCAGTGCGCTGATTGCCATGGTGTTTCTGGATGAGCAGGTGTCATTGTTTCATCTGGTTGGTGGCGTTCTGGTGCTGGCCGGTGTTGTGATGGCCCAGACTCTGACACAGCCTTTCAGACCGCCAGCAGGCACCGGGGAGCCGACTTAAAACGCGAGTGACTCAATCAACGAACCCGGGTGCGTCCCATGTTATTCGACCTCTTTTAAGGGGGCCCGGCTCATGTGGTTAACCCCGGCCGTTGCCTTTTGCAGTAGCCTGACAAATTCCGTCTGTTCACCCTGATCGAGGCCGCTGAGCATTTGCTGCTGCGCGGACTCTACCGTAGCTGCCAACCGGTGCAAGGTGGCTTCCCCCAACTCCGTCAGCTTTAAAACCCGGGCTCTGCGGTCCGTGGTGCTGATTTCCCTGACCATAAAATTCTTTTGCACCAGGCGGTCCACCACGCCACCGATGGTGGTTCGGTCGTAGGCGATCAGCCCCGCCAGGGTGACCTGGTCGATGCCCGGCTGGGCTTCTATTTTTGCCAGGGCGGCGTACTGCACGGGTGTCAGGTCGTATCCAAGCTCGGTTACCCTGGCCTGAAAAATGGCCACTGAAGCCTGATGGTAGCGGCGTATCAGGTGTCCGGGCATGGTATTGACGTCGGTCATTCAGGATCTCCGATCAGCGCAATAATTGACAAGTATACTGATGGTAAGCATACTGAGTAAACTGCTTTTCAGTTAATGGCATGTTTTGTAGTTAATGACATAGAGTGTAACTGTCCGGTCAGTCTCAGTGCGAGACTGACCACGGGTCCGAATAACCACAGAGAGGCCGAGAATAGGCTTTGGGGAGGGGGTATGCAATTTCATCTTGATGGGTTCAAAACCGGAGATCCGCGGGTTCAGGAGCCGTCCGGGACGGCGCAAACCAACCCTCAGGCCGACACGCTGCCCGAGCAGGTAGACGTACTCATTGTCGGTTGCGGGCCGGCCGGGTTGACTCTGGCCGCTCAACTGGCCGCCTTCCCGGATATCAGCACGCGCATCATTGAACAAAAGGACGGGCCCCTACAATTGGGTCAGGCCGATGGCGTAGCCTGCCGCACCATGGAAATGTTCGAGGCCTTTGGCTTCAGCCGTCGGGTTATGGAAGAGGCCTACTGGGTGAATGAAGTGACCTTCTGGAAGCCGGATACAAAACGCCCGGAACACATCGTGCGCAACGGGCGGGTACAGGATACCGAAGACGGGCTGTCCGAATTTCCACACGTCATTCTGAACCAGGCACGGGTGCATGATTTTTATCTGGAGGTCATGAAAAACAGCCCCAGTCAGCTGGTGCCAGATTATTCACGCAGCGTAGTGGATGTTGAGATTGACCACACAGCAGCGGAATACCCGGTGACCGCGCGTATCGCCAGAACCGATTCAGAGCACCAGGGGCAGGAAGAAGTGGTCCGCGCACGCTATGTGGTCGGCTGTGACGGTGCTCGTAGTGCGGTGCGCAAGGCGATCGGGCGTGAGCTGCGCGGAGATTCGGCGAATCAGGCCTGGGGCGTCATGGACGTTCTGGCCGTTACTGATTTTCCGGATATCCGGCTCAAGGCGGCGATCCATTCTGCCACCGAAGGCAACGTGCTGATTATTCCGCGTGAAGGTGGTTATCTGGTGCGGCTGTATGTGGAGCTCGATAAATTGAAGGAAGATGAACGGGCGTCCAGCCGGAACATCACCGTCGATCACCTGATTGCGGCGGCGCAGCGTGTACTGCACCCTTATTCGCTCGATGTGAAGGAAGTGGCCTGGTGGTCGGTCTATGAGATCGGTCAACGCATCAGCGATCACTATGATGATGTCGCCGGGCGAGGCGATGACAATGCATTGCCACACGTTTTCATCGCCGGGGATGCCTGTCATACGCATAGCCCCAAAGCCGGGCAGGGCATGAATTTCTCCATGCAGGATACCTTTAACCTGGGCTGGAAACTGGCATCGGTTCTGCGCGGCCAGGCCAAACCAGAGCTGCTGCACAGCTACTCGACAGAGCGTCAGACAGTGGCTCAGGAACTGATTGATTTCGATCGCAAGTGGGCGAAGATGTTCAGTGATCGGCCTGCAGAGGGCGGAGGGAAAGGCGGTGTCGATCCGAAAGAATTCGAACGCTATTTCGTCAAGCAAGGCAGGTTCACGGCCGGCACTGAAACGCATTACCAGCCATCGCCAATCTGTGGAGCAGCAACCCATCAGCAACTCGCTGAAGGCTTTACCATTGGCAAGCGCTTTCATTCAGCACCGGTGGTGCGCCTGGCAGACGCCCGGCCAATGCAGTTGGGGCACGTAGCCAGAGCCGATGGTCGCTGGCGTCTGTATGCCTTCGCTGGCACCGATGACGTTGCCGGCCAGGATTCCGGCGTTCGCTCGCTCTGTGAGTTTTTGTCTGACTCGCCAGATTCTCCGATAAAGCGGTTCACCCCAAACGGGCAGGACATTGATTCAGTCTTTGATCTTCGGACTGTGTTTCAGCAGCCGCACCGTGAATTGTCGCTTGATTCAATGCCGGCGCTGCTACTGCCACGCAAGGGCCGCTATGGTCTCAACGATTATGAGAAGGTGTTTTGTCCCGATCTGAAAAATGGTCAGGATATATTTGATCTGCGCGCTATCGATCGGGAGCGGGGTTGCCTGGTCATTGTCCGTCCGGATCAGTACGTCGCCCATGTACTGCCACTGGATGCGCATTCGGCATTAGCCAGTTTCTTCTCCGGTTTTATGCTCGGACACCCCTGAATTGAATGATTGTTGGCCAGCCTGTTCGCAATTGCCGGATCTGTTCATCGAACTGCTGGTTGGCCACTTGTGCAAAAAGCGGGACGTGCCGGTGCTCAACCCGGTCAGGAATGATCGCGCTGGCAACGTCATCCAGAGCCTCCCCAGACAGTGTTTTATAGGGTTTGTCCAGCGGAGCTGACTCACCCTAAGCGATTGATGGATTGGCAGGTGCCGGTGAATGTTGACCACCGCAGGTTAGTAACCGGCGCCGAAGTCAATCGTACCCATTGCTGTCGTTACGGCATAGGCGATCATTGTTAGACCAACGTAAGAGGTAGCCCAGCCTTCCTCACGCGGGATGACGACGAGACGCCGGTTCTGGCACGCGGATAGTTGGGCACAATATCCCGGAAAGGCCGTTTCAAGCTCGGCATGAGCATCGGCAGGTGTCTCTCCCCGGTCACTTCGGTAACTGACGAAAATCACGTCTGCATCGAGTTCGGGCAGGCGCTCGACGCTCAGTTGTTCAGACGTGCTCTCCGGAATGCTCTCGATCAGGTCCGGGAACGCAAAGCCCGCGTCCCGCAGAACTTTGCCGAATGAAGAGTAAGGGTTCCATACGGACAGATTCCCGTTTTGCGCATGAAAGGCACTGACCTTCCGAGGTTCCTCTCCCGCCACGCGGCGAAGTTGGGCGATTTGTGCCTCGTACCGTGCTTTAAGTTTATCCAGCGTGTCCGTCTCTCCGGTTAGGTCAGCCAGCAGGTCGTACAGCTCGAAATCACCCCGTAAGCCCGTGCGGGTGTCTATCACGATCGTGGGGGCGATGGCGGCCAGTTTGTCGACATCCGCCTGCTGCCAAGTACTGGTAATAATCAGGTCCGGCCGCGCACTGGTTAAAACCTCCAGATCGACCGGGTTGTGGCCCAAAGCGATGATGTCGCCCGTGGAAAAATCCTGCCCAGTCAATAATACTCCCGCCCTGATCATTTGCGATCCAGTGGCGCCGGGGCGGCCATGGCTGGCCACAACCGGAGCCCCCAGTTCAAGTAGAGGAACAGTCAATTCGATATCATGCAAGGTCGCGATGCGCGCGGGTTCGGCGGGGTAAATTACGTTGCGCCCCAGATCGTCGGTGAAGCTGCGTATTTCCTGCGCCACTGCAGAGGTGGCAAGCATCGTGAAGGCAACGAGGGTTGTGATAAGTCGTTTCATCTTAATAACCCGCTATTAACCACATCATCCAGCATGGCGTTTAAGGCCAATAAGCCTTCAAAATCGACACTCGCGGAAATGGCATTAACGGCGGCGGTGTTTGTCGGGCAGGTAGTGGCGAAGGCAGGCAAGGCACTGCTCAGGGGGATCGCGGCGGTGATGAGCCATGTTTTTTTCATGATTTCTTCTCTGTATACGTCAGTTATTCAGCAACGAGGTTGCGGTTCAGGTCTTCCTGCAACAGTACTTCGGCTATTTGGTCTAAGCCGTTCATGATTTTGCCCCATGCGGAACCCACCATGTCGCCGCCATTTAGCGGATAGAATTGCCCGGCCTGATACACTGGCAAGGTACGCACCAACGGGCGGCTGATGAAGTCGTCGAACGAGGTAGAATTACCACTCTGGTCCGCATCGTAGGTGATCAGGAACATCACATCGGCGGTGTGCTCGCCGAGGGATTCTATGCTTTTCGCATTGCGGTCGATGGCCCAGGTTTGTTCCGGCGCCGACATCACAGGATCAAGCGCCCGACGAATAGCCCCAAAAGCCTGAGTCGGTTCTACGGCGTAGAATCCGTCGCCTTGATATTCCGGTGCGATGATAGAAAGCGTGGTGCTATCAAGCCGATCTCCCAAAGTTGCCCGCAGCTCTGCGACTTTCTGGTTTAACTCGGCCTGCAAACTTTGCGCGCGTTCGGTACGGTTTACGGCATCGGAAAATTGATACAGGGCCACTTCCAAATCGTTGCTGAACATGTCAATCACGATGGTCGGGGCAATTTTTGAATACATTTCGTAGGCTTCGGCAGGCCATGGCGAAGCGATGATCAGGTCAGGCTGCTGGGCGGCGACGGCCTCAATATCCGGATTGCCATAAGTGCCAATGAATTGAATACCGGTGGTGTTGTACCCTTGCATGCGACGGTAGACCTGCTCGCCATTGCCGTTGATGTGTCCCGCACTGGCAATGGGGCGCACACCTAATTCCATTAAGGGCAATAAGCCATTTTGGTCTTGCAGGGTCACAATCCGCTGCGGGTTAACCGGAATGCAGTCTTCACCGGCGGCGTGAGCGAACAGCCGGTAGCCGTCTGTGCAGGTTTGTGCCCAAACGGGGGTTGTTAGCAAGGCGCAGCCCAGAAGGGGGATCAATAACCAGGGTTTCATGTGTCAACTCGCTTAGATGATTGGGTATGGGTTTGTTCATGCTCCTGGTGCGACTAAGCGCAATTATCGGAGGCGGCTTGAACGCGTTAACTAGTCAAATATCCGATCCAGTTTTGGTACCAGTTCATCCAGGGCAAAACGCAGGCTGGGGTAGCTTGAGAACGACAAGGCAAACCGCATGTCGTCGTCCAGGATAATCTCCCGCCCCTCCTGATGCGCCTTCAGGCTGGCGCGCAGGCGCTTGACCAATGGATCTTCCTCAAGCGCTCCTTCCGGGGAGTCCCAATACCAGACCAGCAAGTCGACATCCATGACATCGATGCGCTCCGGGCTGAATACGGCGTAAAAGGCATCGCCAGCTTCCTCGTCGTAGAGTGCCGGAACGGAAAAACCAATTTCTGTGAAAAAGCGACTGCGCGGTTCTCCACTGCGATAAGCACCCGGATTACCATCCCAGTAAAAGCCAGCGGCTATTTCTTTACCCACAAATTCCGGGTGATCGCGACGCACCTGAGCGAAGGACTGCTCGATCTCGGCAATCATCTTTTCAGCCAGATCGCGCTTTCCGACGGCTGTAGCAATGATTCGAAACTGCTCTTCCCAGGGTGTGGCGTAGCGCACATAATCGCCGGGCTCAGCGATGACGGGTGCAATAAGACTGAGCTTGTCGTAATCTTCCTCGGACAAGCCTGCGTAAACACCTACAATCAAATCTGGATTCAAGTCAGCAATCGCTTCAAAATCCAAAGGCCCCCGTGGCAACACTATTGGCTTTTGTTCACCCAGTAGATGCTCGGCCCAGGGCCAGACGCCATGAGGGACTGGCGTTCCCCACGGGCGCAAGGCGATGGGCGTAATGCCCAACGCCAACAGATCATCCTGTTCGGTATAGCCGACCGACAGCACGCGCTGGGGCATATCCTCAAGGGTTACAGAGCCATACTTGTGTTCGATGGTTACCGGAAAATCGGCCAGTGCTGTCAAACTAAAACAGGCCAAACAACTCAACAACAAGGTTTTCATAATCACTCCGACAATTAGGTGGCAGTTCGATAGGGCTGCCATTCATGGTTGAATTTCTCTTAAATCAGACCGCGCCCAGTTCATATTGACGTTGCAGGTAAGCCTGCAAGCGCGCATCGCGTTCCGTTTTCGGTAACAGCACACAGGTTGAGCAATAGGTGGCTGCCTTTGATGTGTAATAGCGGCAACACCCACCGCGGGCGCGAAAGTGTTGGCTCGCAACCGGGGTTTCCGGTTTTTCCGGGTCAGTGACAGTGACTTCGAAGTAGCCGGTTTGTTTGTTGTTCAGCGGTGAGCCCGGGTGTCTGATCAAGGCAAACGCCTCTTCTCTGGCGCTGTTTTCATGGCCCAGTTGGCGGCCCACATTCAGGAAAGCGGCTGCCAGAGCATCGGCCACTAGCCGCCATTGTGCGGCCTTGCCTAACCTGTGCTGTCGGTAAAGTTGTTCAATGAGGGGGTGGTAAAGCTGTTCCAATTGAAGCCTCAGGTTGTCCCTTAGGGCTTTCTGGCTGGGTAAGGGTATTGCGTTGCAAATCAGGTGGCGTGGGGCATGAGCCCAGCACGTCGTGTTGAACAGTTGAACTTCAAGTGCTTTGTAGGTGCCGCTTTCTCCGTCCTCTTCCCAGTCGACGTCGTAGTCGACAAGCGCGATATCCCGGGCGGCCAGGGAGGGTACTAACCCCTCACCGAGATAGAGGGCGGCGATGGCGGTCAGCAGGTAGTGTGCCGTGTCACCAATCAGAAAGGCGACTTGACCTTTGGCGTCAAGACCCGGGCACCGCTCGGCTTCATAGCGCATTATGGCGGTCCGCCAGTCACTGCGCTCGGTGGCCAGATCAGCGAAACAACAGCCGTTATCAAGCCATGGTGAACAGCTCAGTTTGAGGCCATCGAAGCGGCTGCCAAGGGCATTAACCCGCTCTGAAAACGACGCTGGATTTACAATCATAGTGGTCATCGGTGTCAGTGACCGTTCCATTGAGGTGTTGCGCCGACTAGTACAGTCGAGGCTGGTTAGAGCTGAATAGTAAATAAAATAATAATCATTATCAAATAAGAAAGGCGGGAATAGCGTTGAACGTTTTAGCAGGCAGGGTGAGGGGCGGCGAACGACAGTCCCTGTCGTTCGCCGTGAGGTCAGGAAGCGGCTGTAAACAGCGCCCGGTACGTTGCCCGAGTATCTTACGAGGCACTTTGAGAGCCCTGAAACGGCGTCTTTAGTTGAAAGTGACGTTAAAAGCGGAAATTGACCGCCTTTGACCGATAAACAGTCTGGTATTAAGCCGACAAAGACTGGCACAATCGAAAAGGTTGGTCATGGCAAACACGGTTGATACGGAGGTAGCTGAGTGAAGCTGGCATTTACCAAGAAGGAATACCTGCAGCGCGTTAAGAAAGTGCGGCGGGAAATGCGAATACGGAAAGTTGATGTCCTGATCGCGACCGATCCGGGCAATATGAACTGGTTAACTGGCTACGATGGCTGGTCGTTTTATGTACATCAGGGGGTGGTGATACACGTCGACCAGGAAGAACCCATCTGGTTTGGCCGCCGCATGGATGAAAGCGCGGCTCTGCTGCGCTGCTTCATGAAGAAGGAGAATCTGACCAGCTACCCGGAAGAATACGTTCAGAACCTCGAAAAACACCCGATGACCTGGTTGGCCGAGCACCTGTTTATCGAAAACGGCTGGAGCGGCGCCACCATTGCCACCGAGATGGATAACTATTACTACACCGCCGATGCCCATCGCTCGTTGCGTCTGGCCTTGCCGGAAGCCCGTTTCGTCGACAGCCATAACCTGGTGAACTGGTGCCGTGCGATCAAGTCAGCCAAAGAAATCGAATTTATGAAAATCGCGGGCAAAATCACGTCCAAGATTCACCAGCGCATTCTGGATGTGGCGCGCGTCGGGGTTCCCAAGAGTCACGTTGTCTCTCAAATTTATGAAACGGCGATCGCCGGTGTCGATGGTCACAGCGGTGATTACCCCTCCATTGTGCCGTTGCTGCCCTCAGGCAAAGAGGCTTCAGCATCCCACATCACCTGGGATGAGCGGCCATTCCGAGCCAATGAAGGTACCTTCTTTGAAATCTCGGGCTGCTATAAGCGCTACCACGCGCCCATGTCGCGAACTCTTTATATGGGCAAACCCAGCGCACGCTTTCTGAATGCGGAAAAGGCCTTGTTGGAAGCGATCGATGCAGGCCTGGAGCAGGCCAAACCGGGAAACCGGACCTGTGACATCGCTAATGCGCTGAATGCAACCATGATGAAATACGGCATCGATCGACAGGGTGCACGCTGTGGTTACCCTGTAGGCGTCAGCTACCCGCCAGACTGGGGTGAGCGAACTTCAAGTTTGCGCGCCTCGGATGAAACCGTACTGCAGCCAGGCATGACGTTTCATTTTATGCCGGGTATCTGGCAGGACGACTGGGGCATTGAAATTACCGAGAGCATTCTGATCACCGAAACCGGTGTCGAAATGCTGTGTGATTTCCCTCGCCAGCTTTTTGTGAAATAGAACGGCGTTGATCGGTCATGCTAACGCGCCGGTCAGCGTGACCTGACTCGTGCCGGGTAGCCCGCCAGTTTTTTGGTCTGCTCGCGCACAGCATCGGTCATAAAATCCAACAATGACTGAATGCGGGACACCCCGCGCAAGTCCGGGTGCATCAAGAACCACAGTCCGTAACTCAGGGGCGGAATCGGGTCCGATAACTGAACCAGATCGGGCTCGCCGTCGGCCAGATAGCACGGCAGAACTGACACGCCAACTCCCGCCTTTACGCTGCTGAGCATGCCAATCAGAGTATCGACCCGAAACGCGCAGTGCTCCTCGTATCCCTGTTCCTCCATCCATTGACGCATGGGTTCATCAAAGAGACGAGACCCGGGGCCAACCCAGGGGAGTTGGCGTAAATCGACAACTTTGGTGTCGATGTGGCTTTTACGGCCATAGACCGCCATTCCGATGTCGGCCAGTTTGCGGCCGATCAGGTGCTCTGGTGGCGCATTGGAGGGGCGGATGGCGACATCGGCTTCGCGTTTGGTCAGATTGAACAGTTGATTGGACACGGCGATATCCAGCGTGACGCCAGGGTATTGTTGCCGGAATTCGCCAAATAGCGGGGCGAGCAGGCCGGCCATCATGGAGTCGGTCGTGGTCACCCAGACGGCACCGGTTGGCTGCAGGTCACGGCCTACGATGCGGCGTTCTGCCTGCAATACATAACCTTCCATTTGCCGGGCGGTGTCGGCCAGCTCTTCACCCGCCGGGGTCGGGAAATAACCCGAGCGGGACCGTTCGAACAACATGACACCCAGCCGCTTCTCGATCTCCCCCAAACGCCGGAAGACGGTAGCGTGGTTTACCTGCATGCGCCGGGCCGCACCCGACAGGGAGCCACTGTCGGCGATAGCCAGGACCGTTTCAAAGTCATCCCAGTGAATCTGGTAGGGCCCGCCTCTGGGTTCCAGTGGTTTGTTTCGCTGTGCGATTTTGCAAACTCCGTTTGGGTTTTTTAGGAATTAACTTGCGTAAGGTCTCAGCGTACCATACTTGTAAATTCAAAGAAGAACACACTGTCAACTCAGCCAAGGCAGTAAATTCACCCACTATAGGAGGTTCCCATAATGAGCCAGCTTAATATCAACAAAGGTACTCTTTTTCAGGCCTATCGCAGCGCTTTCTTGCTGGGATCAGCGTCCACCCGTGTGGCGGAGCCTTCAAGCATACCTGAACGTTACCGTGACACCGGCGGCCGGGTCCGCAGCGACCTGGTTAATCTGGATGCCAGACAGGCGAGGACACAGTGGTTGAAAAGCCTGTTCAGCCGTTAATGCCTCTGTGTATTCTGAGGTAAACGGTCAATACAGAGATGTCCCCAAAGCCCGGCTTAACCGGGCTTCTTGTGTTAACAGCACCTGAACCGCATGGGTGCTGACGGCCTCCCGGAGCTTGGTCATCGCGCTGCTTTCGGTTTGCCAGTAGTGCCAGAAGAGCGGCACATCCAGATGATAGGCCGGGCCCACATCAATCAGTTCACCACGGTCGAGATACTGCTGCACCTGCAGTTCGGGCAGCATTCCAAAGCCCAGTCCCGACAGGGCCATCTGCACGAACCCTTCCGATGAAGGACAGTGATGGATGCGTTGTGGTGGGGACAGGCCCTGACTTTCCAGAAACTGGTGTTGCAACTGGTCGTCGTGATTGAAAATCAGGCAGGGTATCTGACTGAGCCTCTCTGGATAGGTCCGTGTCTGGTACCGGTGAACAAAGGCGGGGCTGGCCAGGGCTCGGTAGCGTAACACGCCCAACGCCATAACGGCGCCGCCATTGACCGGTCGGGATTCCGAACAAATACACGCCATAACCTCACCCTGACGCATCCGTTTCAACCCCACTTCCTGGTCTTCAACCACCAGATCAAAGTCCATCTCCGGGCTCAGCTCGCACCGGGCCAGTGCTGGCGCCAGCCAGGTGGCCATGGAATCGGCATTGACGGTGAGCCTGAGTTTGAGAGGGAAGGCATCACGGGTGGAGACCAGATCCATTTCCAGCTGTCTGACCTGTTGCAGATGATTATTCAGTCGCCAACCCAGGGGTGTTGCCCTGGGTGGGGTCGTTCGGAGTAAAACCGGCTGCCCGAGCCGCTGTTCCAGTTGGCGAATACGCTGACTGATTGCCGATTGGGTCAGATGCAGTTTTTGGGCAGCGCGCTCGAAACCACCGGTTTCGATGACGGCGGCCAGAGCGTCGAGCAGGCGATAGTCGAGCACGGAAACTCCGATAAATGATGACTCAACCTAATATACGATAATAAGTAATGCTTATGAAGCATTAAAATCATTCGTTAGATTAATAATTGGTGCCTGATTAACATGTGCGAAACTGAAAAATAACGGGAACAATAATGATTGGCTCATTTGTCACGGGTTTCGGCATTTCCATCGGCTTGATCGTGGCCATTGGTGCCCAGAATGCCTGGGTGCTGAACAAGAGCATGCGGGGTGAACACCCTGCTGTGGTGGCGCTGGTTTGCTGCTGCATCGATGCCCTGCTGATCACCCTGGGCGTGTACAGCGTCGATTGGGTGCAGCAAAGGATTCCGGCGCTGGTGCCGGTGCTGACCTGGCTCGGCATCAGCCTGCTGTGCTGGCTGGCGGCCCAGGCGTTCTGGCGGGTATGGCAAGGGTCAGAGGGGTTGGTAGTGGCCGGTATGACTGCGCGGGTGACTAAATGGCAGGTGGCCGGTCAGGCGTTGGCGATTTCGCTGCTGAACCCGCATGTATATCTGGATACGGTTGTACTGGTGGGTAGTGTGGGTGCTCAGCAAAGTTACCCCGGTTATTTCGTCATAGGCGCTGCTTTGGCCTCAACTACCTGGTTTTTTGGTTTGACCGGTTTTGGTCGTTACCTCGGGCCCAGGCTGACCTCGCCAACTGCCTGGCGCTGGTTCGATGCAACAGTCGGTAGCGTTATGGTGCTGGTTGCGGTATCTCTGGTTCCCTAAGGTCAGCTTGTCTCCGATTCGTCGACCCAGGCCGGGAAATCCCGGGCATGCAGGGCAATCCACTCCTGGGCTGCTTCTTCCGGGGACAGGTCGCGGCCTTGTCGCTCCCACTGTTGCCGGTACTGCTCGATGTGGCAGATCTGTTCAATCATACGCACAGCAAAGGCATTTTCGATATTGTCGAACCGCAGCCCGGTGATGTAGTGGTCGTCCTGGGGGTGGCACCAGACTACCTGGCCTTTCGTTTCAAACGGGGGGTCACCGATGCCAATACTTACATGCACGATCTGGCCGGGTGCCATAGGTTCTTTAGTGATGAAACTCAGCCCCCCCTGGCTGACGTCCAGCAGTTCGGTAGGGTTAGGGTCGTCTGGTTGCTGGCACTGATATTTCAGCGGTACCGCAGCCGGATGGCGAATGTATTGACGCACGCTGTACTCCTCACGCTGCAAACAATGCCTAAAGTCGAAAAAAAGCAGCGGAATGCCTTTAGTATAGTCGAAACGGCGCAAGCTGCCGGTTGACATGAAATCTCCACACCTATGCACTAGACTCAGACAATTATCTTTCTTTACACCGCCTTACAACTTATAAAATAAAAACGCATTAGGGGAGATGTCTGGTGAGTGCCACTAAGAGCAAGCAACAAGGCTGGGTAGCGGTGACGCTGGCAGTCATTCTCGTCGTTGTTTTGGCCGTCGTAGTTTACTTTTATCAGCAGTACCGGTCACAACTGGCCGATTCGCAACAGAATGTGAGTGCCCTGGAGCAGGCTCAGGAACGTGTCCAATCGGAACTGAGTGCCGTGCAAGACCGGTTGAACGACGCCAACAGCCGGGTACGGCAATTGGAATCCGAACGCAGCCGCCTGCTCAGTGATACCGAAGCGATCAGCGCGCGACTGGCTACCTTGCAGGCGCAATACAATGAGCTGCGCCAGAACAACCAAACCAGTGTTGGCGATTTGCAAACGGAGTTGGAGCAGGCCCGGCTGGACCGAACTGAGCTCGAGCAAACCCTGGCCGAGGCCGATGGCCTGATCGCGAGACAGGCCGAGCAGCAGACACGCCTTGAGACCGAGCTGAATGAAGCCATTGCAGCGCTTGCCGCTGTCGAGGCGGAGCTGGTGGCTGCCGAGGCTGATCTGGCTGATGCCGAGCGTCGGCTGGCCAGTAGCAGCACGGGTCAGCAGGCCACTGAAGGTGAGCTGGAGGCCGCCCGTTCGGAAAATGTTGACCTGAGCCGTCAATTGGCCGCGAGCCAGGCACATGTGCAGCGCTTGCTGAGCGAGCGAACGTCATTGTTGGCCGCTACTCAGGGGATGGAGCAGGAACGCCGTGAACTGGAGTCAGCCAATGACCGGTTGCAGCAACAGCTGGATGTTACTCTGGCTGAATTAAACGTGGCAGAAGTTGAACTGATACGCCGCGAGGCGAATCTGGATGAAGTCGTTGCTGAGCGGGAAACGGTGGTAGATGAGTATCGCCAGGCACGGGAGCAACTGGCCCTACAGCAGGCACGTAACGCTAACTACAGTGAGACTATTGCCGAGCTCGAAGCCCGACTGAACCGAGAAACCAATGCGATGAACGAGCTACAGTCTCAGTTGCAGTCGTTGAGCAATGAACGCCAGACGCTGGTTTCTCGCCTTGAAGACGGCACCACCGTGATTAAGTTGCCGGAAAGCATTGTCTTTGCCTCTGGCTCTGCCGACATTGGTGATGCGGGTCGCGAAACCCTGCAATTACTGGCCGATGCCCTGGCGAGTTTTCCGGATCATCTGATCAGCATTCAGGGGCATAGCGACGGTCGATCGATCTCGCCCTCCTTGCAGTCAAAATATCCATCCAACTGGGAACTGTCGACCGCCCGGGCCGCTTCAGCGGTTCAGGTGTTGAACCAGTCCGGCATTGAATCGGACCGGATGCAGGCGGTCGGTTTTGCCGATACCCGCCCCTTGGTAGAAGAGACCGATGCGCAGAGTCGGCGCACCAATCGTCGTATCGAAGTGCTGTTGTACCCCAATCAGTTCACCATGCGGGTACTGGATCAGACGGGTCTGGAGACCCCATGAACAACGGCTTTTAAGGCGGTTTTGTGATAAAATGGCCGGGTTAATCCACGACAGGAACCTTAACGGAATGTCGAACCCGGCCACACCTGATTCACCCGCCGTAACCGCATCAGGCTTATCGCCGCCGTCTTTTCGACTCATAGAATTCGTTGTCCTGTTTGCGCTGCTGACCTCACTGACCGCACTTACCATCGATGCCATTCTTCCGGCGTTTCCAGCCATGGCCGCTAGTTTCTCGGTGACCGATGTTACGGATCTGCAACTGACCATCAGCCTGATGGTACTGGGCATGGTGTTTGGCGAACTGGCGTTTGGCCCACTGGCAGATGCGCGCGGCCGGAAATGGGCGATTGTGACCGGCCTGCTGATTTTTGGCGTCGGCACCCTGATCGCTCTGTTTGCTCAGTCGATGACCGTGCTGCTGATCGGCCGACTGGTGCAGGGGATGGGGGTCGCGGGCTCAAAAATAGGGACGCGCGCCCTGATTCGAGATCAGTTTCAGGGTGATGCCATGGCGCGCATCATGTCCTTCGTGATGATGATATTAATTCTGGTTCCCATGCTGGCCCCGGCTCTGGGCCAACTGATTCTCTGGATCGCCCACTGGCGTGCCATCTTTGTCATGTTGCTGGTGCTCGCACTGACCGCCGGTACCTGGCTGGTTCTGCGACAACCGGAGACGCTGACAGCTGAACGGCGCATCCCCATTCGCCCGGTGACCCTGGCACGCACCACGCTGCGCATTGTGCAGCACCCGCAGGTGATGGCCTATACCCTCGTCGCGGGTCTGGTGTTTGGTTGTCAGGTGGTTTACTTGAGCATTGCCCAGGCGCTGTTTGAAGATCTGTACCAGGCCGGTGCCCGCTTCCCGCTATATTTCGCCATTCTGGCAGCGGGTATCGGCTTGGCGTCTCTGACCAACGGTGCCCTGGTGATGCGCCTGGGGATGTTTCGTCAAACGGTAACCGCCCTGATCGGGATGATGGTGATCAGTGCACTGCTGGCCGGGCTGGCCTGGTTCGGCGATGGCAAGACGTCGTTGCCGGTGTTCCTGTCACTGGGGTTCTGGTTGTTTTTTGGGGTGGGTTTGCTGTTTGGCAATATCAATGCGTTGGCCATGCAGTCGCTGGGTCAGGTGGCGGGGCTGGGTTCATCGATCATCGCCTCGTTTTCCAGTTTGGTCGCGGTAGCAGTATCGTTCGCGGTAGGGCCGTTTTATAACCAGACCCTGTACCCACTGGCTCTGGTATTTTTTGGCGCTGCGGTGATCAGTTTACTATTGGTTATTTTTGCGCGAGGGCGGGATGTTGGGGAGGTAATTCCGTTCAGAACAGGCTGAAAGTTACTATCGATAAACGGCACGAAAAACCTGGTGAACCCGCCAAAAACCAGCTCACCAGGTGGGATGATTATTGGCTGTGTGCCGCCCAATAATCGATGCCTGCCTGTGCGCAAGCCATGTCCTGGTCTGGCGTGCCGGAACTCAGGCCAATACCACCGACGCAAGCATCCCCGGCCCAGACGGGCAAGCCACCGCCAACGACACTAAGCTCGGTATGAATGCCAAACACCAGATTACCCGGTACACAGGCGGCGTTGTATTCATGCGTGGCCTTGCGCGCCGCGCCAGCGGTGTAGGCCTTGTTCTGGGCAACGCTAATGCTGGAGGCTTTGCCTCCGTCCATCCGTTCGAAGGCGATCAGATTACCGGATTCATCGACCACGGCGATGCACATGGGCACGCCGATGTCGTTGGCGTGCCGGCGTGCGCCTTCGATCAGCTTGGCGGCGTCATCAATACCCAGTCGTTTAATATCAAGCATGGGCTGCCTCGCGTTCTTCTGCGGTGAGTTCCGGTGCGTTGATGTCCAGCGTGGTCGCCCGGCGCAATTCGCGCACCTGGCTTAAATTGAAACGACGCCCACGGTGCAGGGTGCACCGATTGTCCCAGATCACCAGATCGTTGGGCTGCCACTTGTGCCGATAACGAAATTCAGGCTGGGTTGCATGTTCCAGCAAGTCGAACAACAGCATACGGCCTTCGGCCAGTGACATACCTTCAACGGCACGGGCATGAGAGCTGACAAACAGCACCTTGCGCCCGGAACCCGGGTGCACCCGAACCATGGGCCAAAGCACCGGTGGAATGGTGGCTTTCTGTTCTTCGGTGTAGTCGGTATCTCCCAGCAAAAAGCGCGAGTGCAGCACGTAATGTTCGGCTTGCAATTGCGCCAATTCAGTTTTCATCGGTTCCGGCAAAGCATCATAGGCAGCTCGCAGATCGGTGTATTCGGTGTCGCCACCATCGCTCGGTATGCGTACCGCCGCTAACATGGAATAGCGGGCGGCCGGGCGCTGAAATGACGAGTCACTGTGCCAGAGTTGGTTGGCAATGTTGCCGACAATTTTTTTGTGGGTGGGTTCAACCACACCGCTGGCATCGTCGGTCACGTTAGACAGATCGGCCAGTTCCGGGTGCTCCAGCCGGTCTTTACGGACCTTGAGTTTTTTCAAACCCATATCCAGCGGACCGAATGATTTGGCCAGGTTCAATTGTTCGGTCTGCGTCAGTGGCTGGTTGCGAAACACCAGCATGCCATATTGGTCCATGCCCGCGTTAATGGCGTCGATCATGTCTTGCGTGAGTGGTTGACTCAGATCGACACCACTGGCTTCGCCACCCAGATGTTTGCTTAAAGGTTTAATAGACAGTGTCATTATGCATTCCTCTTACTTAACCGTGGTTCACTTGAACCTGAGGTTTGGCTGAATGGATTTTAGAACCGGGTCTGGATAGATAGGTCTCCGGCAATTGAGCCCAGGGCTTTAACAGCAGCGTCAGGGTCACCATGGTAAAACCGATCAGCGTGGAGATGGCTTCCGGAAAACCAATTAACAGACCACCGACAATTAATACCGTTCTCGCCCAGGCACGAACCCGCCCGTATTTGAACAGATAGCCTTCAGAGCCTCCGGCGATCAGCACAATGGCGATGATGTTCATGGTCAGCCAGATCGCGGTCAGATGCAGCGGCCCCTGGAAAATAAGCGCTGGTTCGAACAGGAAGAAGATCGGGATGAAGTACAGCACAATGCCCAGTCGGGCAGCGTGCATGCTGGTCCGGATCGGGTCTGAATCACTGATGCGCGACGCCAGAAACGCCGCCAGTGCCACCGGGGGTGTAATGGCCGCCAGAGTTGCGTAATAGGCAATGAACAGGTGGATAGCCAGCGTATTGAGACCTGCCATTTGTTCCAGGGCCGGGGCAAGCGTCAGGGCGAGCATCAGATAGGCCGCGACAATCATGCCGAGCATGCCGAAGATGATGCACACGCCAACACCAATGGCGAGCACAATCACCACACTGCCACCGCCCATGCGAACCAGTTCGGAGGCAATAACCGGGGCAACGCCGGTTGCCATCAGACCACCCAGAATAAAGGCGGTCGGTAACAGCAGCCCCATGGTCTGGCTGAGCATTTTACCGATCTGAAAAATCACACCGGGAATTTTCCGGGGGCTGATGCGCAGCTCTTTTTTGAAGGTTGTAAGGATGATCAGCAACGCAGAGGCATAAAAGGGCGCGAGTCGTTCAAGGCGTAACACCACCAGCGCATACACCAGAAAACCGAGCACAATAATAAAGGGCCAGCCTTCCAGCACGGTATCGCGTAACCTGGGCAGGTCTTCCTGGTCCATGCCCTGAATGTTGTTGCGCGAAGCATAGCCATGCACATGCACATACAAGCCGAAGAAGTACAGGGCACTCGGGATAATAGCCGCGATGACGATCACACCGTATTCGGTGTTGGTAAAGTCAGCCATGATGAAGGCGACCGCCCCCATGACCGGTGGCATCAACATGCCGCCGGTCGAAGCACAGGCTTCCAGTGCACCCGCATAGTGGCCGGGAAAACCGGCTTTTTTCATGCTGGGGATAGTGACTGAGCCGGTGCTAACCACGTTACCGAAAATGCTGCCACTCAGGCTGCCAAAAAAACCACTGGCCAGCACTGAGACTTTGGCCGGGCCACCGCGTGCGCGACCCATCATTGCCATGGCAAGTTTCAGGAAGAAATCGGCCGCCCCGGTGGCAACCAGAAGTGCTGCGAGAATCAGGAAACCGATGATGGTTTCGGCGACAACCCGGGTCACAATGCCCAGCATGGCATCGCCGGAGTAGACGTTGAAGGCAATGGTACGCGCCAGTGTTGTTGGCGGCCCCCACAGCATACCGGGCATGTAGTCGGCGTAAACGGGATACAAACCCAGAATTAAAACGATGGTTAAAAAGATCATACCGCCAGAACGGCGTGCCGTGTCCAGAATCAACACGAAGATGGCGCTGGCGACCCAGAGTTGCCAGGGTTCACCGACCGGGACCCAGGTCTGAAACACCAGGTTTCGACCCTGATAGGCCATCAACATGGTCAGGCCAAAAATAGCCAATGCCGGTAGGTAGCTCAGCCAGCTGGCTTTTATTTCGCGCTTGTGAGCAGGCAGGAGCAGAAAGGCCACAGGCAGGTACATGGCCATTAATAAAAAGTAATAGGTCACATCCAACAGTGGGATGATGCCAAAAATATACACAACGGCGAGTACTGCCCCGGCACCGGACATGGCCAGCAACAGAAAGCGGACAAACGCCGGCATCGACTCATAGCGTTCCTGAGTCCGGTCGACGTACTCGTCCGGAATCTTCGCAGCAATGGTCGGATCATCAAATTGAGAAGTCATGGCCTTGGGGCCTCCACCTTTCTTGTTCGGAGTCGTTGGCCTGATCCGGGGATGCAGGCCAACAGAAACAGTCAGGTCTTCCCGGTAGACGAGAAGACCTCAGCTACAAGGTTATTTAATTTCCGAAACCATGGTGCCGTACGCCTTGTCATGACCGCGTTCGGCGCGGTAGTCGGCCCAGAACTGCACCCATTCATCTTCACCTGCAGCGACGCGGACGCCTTCCGCTTCGGCAGCGGCGATGGCGTCATGAAACATCTGCTCACGTGCAACCGCCAATTCAACCAATGCATCCTGACGCGTCTGGTAGGCGTCGGTCCAGAGGCCTTTTTCTTCCAGGTAGCGAATGGCACCTTCATGCAGGGGCTGCAGATGACCTTCGTTCAGGAAGTTGACCATGTTGCTGACCGTCATCATGTGCGCATGGGTAAAGTCGTCTTTGTAGCTGTCGTGGTTAACGTCCATCCACTTGTACAGCTGGTAGACGAACTCTTCGTCTTCATCGGCGCGAACATGGTTGGTCTGGTAGGCATGATCCATACGAATGCCTTTGGCCGACGTAACACCTGCTTCGGTTTCTGCCGGAACATACCCGGTATGCAGCGCACGATAGCGGGCATAGGCTTCAGGGTCTTCAGATGCTTCAGGCAGTTCCAGCCAACGAATGCCATTTGGGCCGGCTTCCGCTTCGTAGCTCGGGCCCGACAGCGGTGAGGTAAAGGCAACGTCGGCCCGACCCTCAGCCACGATGGCGGTATTGGCTCCGTAGTTACCCACTTCAACCAACGTTACGTCATCGTGATCGAGATCCAGATAGGCCAGCAGTGCATCGACGCCCACCAACAGAAACGACGAACTGGCGGCATAGGCGATGCGTGTGCCGGGGCCAATGTCGTGAATGCTTTCTATGTCGGAGTCACCGCGAACCATGTAACCCCAGGGGGTAACCATGTTGACGTTCACAACACGGGTATCGGCGGGGCCAGCATTTTTGGCAGCGAAGCCTTCAACACCATCCATTTGGTCGAAGTAATCGGAGGCCTGCAACATCGCAATACGGCCTTCACCGGTTTCCAGCCAGCTTGAACGAGAGAAACCATTTGGCCCTGGCAGTACCCGGGAGCGTGATTGGGTTTGTGCCGAAAATTCAGAGGTCCAGGCCACGGCCAATGAATGGTTGGCGGTGCCAACGATGGGGGTTATGACGTTGAAAAATCGCGGCCATTCATATGTATCTTCGGCGGCGGCTGTCTGGCTCACCCCGAACAATAATGTGCCTGCAACCAGTGCACTGCTGCTGATTACTCCGAGACTTCTTATTGTTTTCCGGAACATGGGTTTCCCCTCTCTTAGTTGTTGTATAAACCCCGGTAACAGGGTTGGTTACGTGCGTGGTGACTCCGTTCCTGTTCACTCCAATCGTGATGCGTTCAGGCGGGTTTTTCGCCTTTGGTAATTCGAATTTCTCCGGCATCGGCGTCGACTTCAACCCAGTCGCCGGTTTGAATATGCTCGAACGGGTCCCGTTCAAAATCGGTCATGGCCGGTACCCGGGTAACCACAGCACCCAATGCCATCTTAGTGGTCATGCGGGTAAACAGCATGGCGGCCGGTGACACGCCATTCAGACGTGTCATATGAAAGAAAGCTGACCAGCCCGATGACCCTTTGGCTCCGGGGAACAGCAGTATCTTCCCAGCAAACGACTGACCAACCAGTTCATGACGACGTTCAATCACAGTGCCTTCGCGTTCGTTAATGCCGCCCCAGCCGGAAATGGTTTCACGGGTGACCAGTGCCTCACCAGAGACCTTACCTTTAACAACCGTTCGACCTTTGATGACAATGGTCCGCGTTGGCTGTGGGTTGACTGATTGATCGCTCATCACACTCTCCCTTGCCATTGTCCGGAAATGGCCGCCCTGACACAGTCAGTTACCGAACCAAACCAGCCCTGAACATTGGCAATGGCGGGTAAGTAGTGGGCTTGCTTGGCGGAATCTGTTGCGATGACCCGGACACCCTTGGGCAAGCGGCGTGATATGGCCGGGCAAGTATCGCTCATCACCACGGCACCGGCAGCCTCGATGGCGCGAAGGTAGCCGTTGCGTTCAGCAACCTGTTTGATGGCACGCGGTGTATGGACCCACAGAGCGGTGTCCGGGTGGATGCGTTTGCCGCGTAACAATTCTGCGATCAACGCCATCTGTTCGATCGAATTGTGTGGGCAGCCGAGCATGATGAAATCCACTTTGCGGTCGGTTGCACTTTGCAATTTCATGTACATGGCTTCACGTTCTTTGTGACCGTAATGAATGGTCTTGACCGCCTTGTGTGGACCAAAGGCTTCGGCCAGGGTATTGGCTTCGGTAGTAATCCCCGGGATGTGGTAAAGCTCAACGCCACCGGAAGAGGCTGCTGCCGCACCAAAATGCTTGAGCTTGACCATGTTTGGATGGTGTGCAATGTTGTTCAGAACAGGTTTGTTCTCTTCGACTTGCTCGCCGACAAAGTAGCCGAGTAATCCCCAATCCATCATGTCATCGACGGCTATATCGACTTCGATCAAATGCGTACCAAAACGGTTTTCCGGCAAGTGATAACCCCAGTAGGGAATACGCCCGGTCAGAGCGGCGGCGCCGGTACTTTCCTTGCCTTCCACGTTAGTTCGGGCACCCAGAACTGAATTGCAATAGATGACTGCGGACGATTCCATCCAGGCACAGTGTTCCCCCTTAATGGGAACATTGCCGACCTGATAGGGCGTGCAGGTCGCGCACATATTGACGCCGCGTTCGCCAAGGTAGGCTTCTGAATCGCGTTGCATCTGAACCAGGCTTTCATCGGCCCCCTGAAGGGCCCAATTGTCGTTATCGATACCGGTGATCAGTTGCCAGGTGTTGACCGCCATGTGGGGTATTTCCACGATTTCATCGCTGTCGAGATTGAGTTCGGAATAAACCGCATCGAAGCCTTTATCGACAATGCGCTTAACCGAAGGTGTTGAGGCGTTAAAAGCGCCGGCGACGTTATTGGTTTCCACCAGGCGCTCGGCACCGACCGCTTCGCCATACCGGACCAGCAAGTCCATCGCAGCGGCTTTTGCCCGGCCGTTAACACCGTCGAGCATGGCTTTTTCAAAATCCGTTAATTGCATCAGCGGGTCTCCGGAATCAGGATGCCAGGACAGGGTTAGCCAGTTGTTCTGCTGTCCAGCGATAGTGTTGTTTCTCAACGTTGTCGTGGACTCGCTTGCGCAATTCATCACAATCGATGTTGTGCACATTGCCCTCTACCGCCAGATCCAGTGCGTGCGCAGCGGCCATGCCCATGGCAATACAGGGGCCCATGACTCTTACACTCGACAGGGCGGCTGAATCGGCGTCGATGCAACGCCCGGCGGCGACCACGTTCTCACAGGTTTTGGGAATCAGGCTGCCCAGTGGCACGTAGTGAACATGATCTTCGTCAAAGGTAATCCAGTGATGACCATCGCCATGGTCGTGCAATTCGATCGGCCAGGCGGTGCGGGCAATGGCATCGTCAAACTTTTTGCCAGTCTTCAGTTCTTCTACCGTCAGGTGGTGCTGACCGACAATCCAGCGAGTCTGGCGAATACCCGGTAAACCGAACGAGCGAATTCGGGACTGGCCAAAGCAAGCCGGAAATTCTTTCTTCAGAAAGTCGACGGCAATGGACGCCTGGTGTTTGCCTTCCAATGCCTTTTGTGATGCCGCGACCGGTTCAAGCGGTGTTTCAATATGGGTCATATTCATCGCCGCGATACCCCGGCCCGGTATGGTAAAACCGAGCCCCTCGCGGCGGAGCAAACCATACTCATCGCCTTTTTCTTTCATACGCTGGCCAATTTCATCGCGCGTCGGCTGCTGGCTCTCGTCGATGTTTTCCAACACTACCATCTGGGTTCCGAAAACGGTCTGCTTTTCCGGCTCACGGCATTCAAACCCTGCGTTCCACAGCAGGGCTGCATCGCCACTGGCATCGACAAAGCCGTCTGCCTCGACGGTGATGGCACCATAGCGCGTCATAAAATCAACACTCCTGATGCGCGCCTCTTCGACTTTGCACTCGAGAATCATCGCGCCCATCACCGGGGTGATGTTCGCGTTCAAAATACTTTCTTCCACCCAGCGGCCCAGTGCGACTTCATCGTAGTAAACCACGGTGGTACGTGGGCCATTGCGGTAGTGAATCGCCTGATCCTGTTCGGCCAGGTAATTCATGATGTCGTCGGCTATGCCATAGGTGAACTGATAGCCATGGGTGCCATTTGAGAAAAGTCCGCAGAAGGTGGCGATAATGGAATTAACCGCCTGGCCGCCCAGGGCTGGCTGGCTATCGACCATTACGACCTTTTTACCCAGTTTTGCCGCTTCCAGAGCAGCAGACATACCGGCAATGCCTGCGCCAACGACACAGACATCGGCGGTGATTTTCTGGAACGGTGCGTTGTTTTCTTTCTGTACGACACGCGTTTCAGTACTGGGGGTGTCTGCCATTCTGATTCTCCTCTGATGGTGTTTTGAACATCCCGGCTTTCCCGAAGGGAGCGGCACTCGTGCGGCGCGGCGGTCTGTTGCAATCTGGGTGGTTGCCCGTCTTATTCTTGTTGGGAAACCCTATGACCCTGAGATTAGGCCGATCTGACTCCTGGAAAAACCGTTAAATCAAGACAGCACCTTTCGCGTTTTGCGAAAACTGACATAAGATCAGTACTGACTTACATGCCCCGGAGCAATCATGGATACGCTGGATAACATCAAAACCTTCCTGTCCGTCGTGCGTACCGGCAGTTTCTCGGCGGCTGGCCGGGAGTTGGATATCGTGCCTTCGGTCGTCACCAAACGGATTAACCAGCTTGAACATCAATTGAAAGCAACGTTGTTTATTCGTTCGACGCGGAAACTGGAACTGACTGATACCGGTGAGCGTTATTACCCGCGATTTCTCAGTATTGTAAATGAAGTGGATGAAGCATTTCGCGACGTGGCTAGCACCAAGTCACGCATTGAAGAGCACTTGCGCATCAAGTGTCCAACGACCTTGACGGTGATGTTTTTCGGCAGAATTTTTACCGCTTTTCAGAAAGCCTACCCGGGGGTTCGGTTGGACCTGGTGCTGATGGACCGGTCTGTAAACCCGGTAGAAGAAGGGTTTGATATCGCCATCGGAGCCTTGCCTTCGTCTTACACCAATGTCGCAGACTTACCATTGTGCCGGATGCCGCGTGTAGTCGTTGCCTCACGGGGGTATGTGGAAAAATACGGCGAACCTAAACATCCGCGGGATTTGTTGAATCACCAGTGTCTGTCGTTTCTGGCAACGGGCAACAGCTGGTTTTTTGAAGGCCCGAGCGGATCGATCAACATCAACGTTCATCCAAGCCTGACGGTTAATGATAGCCTAGTATTACTCGATGCTGTGAAGGACGACCTGGGCATTGCAGTATTACCGCGACATATTGTCTTGCCGCAACTGGAAAGTGGTTGCATACAGGCCATTATGAGTGACTTTCCGGTCAGCGACCTTTGGGTTAAGGCGCTGGTACCCGAGAACCGGCAGAGCAATCCTGCGGTAAAGGCAGCGATTCAGTGGTTGCAGGCTGCAACCCAGCCGCTTGCGCCCTGGGATCGGCCAGATGATGAAACGTTAAGATAAAAGGGGCATCCATGCCCCATCTGCAGGTGCGTCGTAGTTACCTTAAAAAAGTGAGCGATCAGTTAAAGGTAAACACCCGGAAACCTGCGTCGTCCAGTTCGCCTGGCGCCATGTTATCGGCCGCCAGTTCCTCGGCCTTGGGAGAGGTTTTGAACACAACCTCAGCATCGCTCCAATCAGCAAACTGCCAGTTGTTATCGGCCGAGGGATTAAAGGTGCCCTGTGACAGCAGATAATTGGCAATTACATCGCGGTTTTTGTCCGGTGCGTCAATCACTACTGTGCTGCCATCGAGGCCCGGGAAACTGCCCCCGCCACCGGCACGGTAGTTGTTGGTGGCGATCAGAAATTCCTGATCCGGGTTGATCGGTTCACCGTCAAACATGACATTAACAATGCGATGCTCGTCGTTGATGACCTCGCCGTCATTGTTGTAACGCGGTGGCACGGTCACATCAATGTGGTAGCTGATGCCGTCGATCACATCGAAGTTGTAGGTCGGGAAGCTGTCGTTGACCAGCGGCTGTGCTCCATTGGTATCGGGGTCGATGGTGTTGAACTGACCCGCTGAACGTTCCAGCCACTCGATGACCTGCTCGCCCGTCAGTTTGACCACTTTCAGATCATTCGGATAGATATAAAGGTCGGCGACGTTCTTCAGTGCAATGTCACCGGCCGGTACATCGGTGTAGTAATCAGGGCCGCCGCGACCACCAGCCTTGAAGGGTGCTGCTGCTGACAGGATAGGCAGATCTTCGAGTTCAGTTCCACGAACGATGTTTTCCACGTACCAGCTTTGAGCGTTGTTCACGACCTGGACGGAGGGGTCATCCTGAACCACGGCAAAGTAGCTGTTGATGCTGGCGGTGGTTTCGCCGACTCGTTGCGCCATGTAATCGAGCGTGTCGCGGTGATCGTTGTCGACGGCATCCAGTATGGCCTGAACCGGCTCGACCAGTGCAACGGTTTCGCCGTTCTCGCGGCTGTAAATGGGCCGGGCTTCACTGCGGCTGCTGGCGACTTGCCAGTTACCGGCCTCACCTTCAAGGGTCAGGTCAATGATACCCAGGTGGCTGCCCCAGAATCCGGGCATAACCGCTGGCACATCAAAGATCTTGCCAGTCTCGTTGTTCACATTGTCCATGTTGTCGTAGGCAGGGTTGCCAGGGAATACCGCATGGGCGTGGCCGAACATAATGGCGTCGATGCCTTCAACCTGAGCCAGATGCCAGGTGGCGTTTTCTTCCATACCCTGACGGGCGGCATCCGATAAACCACTGTGTGGAATGGCGACAATGATGTCAGCTCCTTCAGCTTTCATCTGGGGTACAAAGCGTTCAGCGGTTGTGACCATATCCTGGGCCACGACCAGGCCTTCCAGGTTGTCTTTATCCCAGTTCATGATCTGCGGCGGGACAAAACCGATGTAGCCAATGCGCAGATCATGCGGTTGACCGGCACTGTCGATTACGGTTTTTTCCTGGATCAGATACGGCTCAAAATAAGGCTGGTCACTGCCATCACCCAGGTCGACCATGACGTTGGATGAAATGTACGGGAAGTTGGCGCCGCTCAGTGCCTTGACCAGAAAATCCAGACCAAAATTGAATTCGTGGTTACCGATGTTGCCGACATCGTAGTCGAGCAGGTTCATGGCTTTGTAGGCCGGGTGGGTTTCGCCGAAGCGCAACACGTCGCCCTTGGCGACATAATCACCCAGGGGGTTGCCCTGGATCAGGTCGCCGTTGTCGACCAGAACACTGTTGTCGCGTTCATTGCGGGCGGCGTTGATCAGGGCGGCAGTTCGGGCGAGGCCGACGGTGACGTTCTGACTGTCGGTGTAATAATCGTAATCGACGATGTGCATGTGGATGTCGGTGGTTTCCATCAGTCGCAGTTCGATGGTGGCGGCCGACGCCGTCGACATGGCCAGCAGGCCGGTTCCGAGGCCAACAGCCCCAATACTGATCAGTAGCTTATTCATGGTGTGCATCCTCTTTATTTCAGCGAGCTCGATGACAATATCGAGAAACTTCACTTTATTGTTGTTGGACGGTGTTTTTATGACAGTCACGACAAAGTGTCATTATTCTGTAATAAATTGACCGTTAGGTCAGTATAGAGGAGCTGATGAATCACACAACACGCCCATACATTTTTTTAGCCAGGCCAATCCTGTCGATGACGATTAGACCCAGGCGCCCGGTAGCGGCTGGAAATCTGATAAAGTACGTGCAGTCCTGGTTTGGAGTGGTGGTGCAATGGGCATCGATGCGGGTTTTGTTGGAGCGACGTTAACGGATTGGGCTGTTGAACAGCCCGGCTCGATAGCACTGCATTGTCAGCAGCGATCGATACGCTGGGCCGACCTGCATCGGCAGGTCGAGCATCTGGCTGCGTGCCTGTTTCGGGAATGCGGTGACCATCGCGCCATCGCACTGGACTTGGCTGACCCGTTGCGCCTGGTTGTCGCTTTTCTGGCCGTTGGCCGGTCCGGAAACCGGGCGCTGGTGCTGGATACCGCCTGGCCCGACGCTCAACGCGATGAAATTGAGCGTCAGACAATGCCTGATCTGGTCTTGAACACTGTTCTATTCGATCAGTGGCTCGCAGCAACCGGGCAAGCTGGCCTGGCAGTTCCCAAACCAACAGCCGATCAGCCGTTTTACGTCGGCTTCACTTCCGGATCGACCGGTATGCCCAAGGGTTACCGGCGCAGCCATGCTTCCTGGCTGGCCAGTTTTGACGTCAGTCGGGCGCTGTTTGCGCTGCAACCGGGTGATTGTGTGATGGCGCCGGGCAGTCTGGCCACATCGCTGCATCTGTATGGCGTGATACAGGCGTTGCATGCCGGAATCGGTGTGGTGCTGGTGCCGCAATTCCGGCCGCGGTCGGTGTTGCAGGCCATTGAGGAACAGGGCGTCACAGCGTTGTACGGTACGCCAACCCAGATCAAACTGCTGCTGCACAGCGCCGAGCGCTATGCCATTGCGCCGGCACATACCGTGCGCCACCTGATCATCAGCGGGGCCAAATGGCCGGATGACACCCGCCAGGCGCTGCGTCAGCCATTCCCCAACGCCGAACTGACAGAATTTTACGGTACTTCGGAAATGAGCTTTATTGCCCTGCACAATGAGCAGTCCAGAGCGCCGGTCGGGTCTGTTGGTCGGGCTGTGCCCGGTGTTGAGGTGCGCATAGGTGCGTCGGCGTCGACACCACTGGCAACGGGTGAGCGAGGTCGGATCTGGGTGCGCAGTGCCCTGGTATTCGACGGTTACGAGTGCGGTGGCGGTGATGAAATTGCCCGCGATGGGGATTGGCTAACTGTTGGCGACCACGGTTATCTGGACAAGGAGGGCTTTTTGTACCTGGTCGGTCGGGAGAAACGCATGATCGTCAGCAGCGGCCTGAATCTCTACCCGGAGGAAGTCGAGGCCTGGCTGGTGCAACATCCGGCGGTGACCCAGGCGGCCTTGCTGGGGGTGCCGGATGAGCTGCGCGGTTACCGGATAGTGGCGGTGATTCAGACCGATGAAACGAACGTGCTTACCGATTCATTGCGACAGCATTGCCGGCATCGCTTTCCCGCCTCCCAGCTACCGAAAGACTGGTATTTCCTGGAACATTGGCCACTGACCAACAGTGGTAAAACCGATTTTGTCGCACTTGAGCGCTGGCTCAGGGTTGTTCAGGCCGGAATCGGCCCCGACAAGGCGATTCCGTCATGAGCGCTGCGGTGTATCTGGTCGCGGCCCGAAGAACGCCAGTGGCACCGGTAAAAGGCGCTTTCAAGGCGCTGTCGGTCAGCGACCTGGCGGTGCCAGTGATCCAGGCTGTACTGTCGGATGTGGGCTTTAACCCGGCTGATATCGACCAGGTAATGCTCGGTAACGCCTTGTACGGCGGCGGGAATCCGGCCCGGTTAATTGCGCTGGCCGCTGGATTACCCGAATTCGTTCCGGCGCTTACCCTGGATACCCAATGCTGTTCCGGTTTGGACGCCTTGCGACTGGGTGCTCAGGCAATTGCCAGTGGACAGGCGGATGTGGTGCTGGCTGGCGGTGTGGAGAGCACCAGTCGGCGGGCCATACGCCACCATCGTCCGCTTAGCCCGGATTCTGAACCGCTCGGATACGAGCGACCGGCGTTCACGCCCTGGCCGGACCGTGATCCGGACATGGCCGACAGTGCTGCGCGTCTGGCCCATGAGCAGGGTATTACGTTGCTGCAGCAAAACGCCTGGGCGATGGATAGCCATGCGAAGGCATTGGCGGCACAAAGCCGGCTGGCCGGTGAATGCGTAGAGCTGGCAGGCCTGGCTGTGGATGCAGCCACCCGGCCATTGACGCAGCGGCTGGCCAGTCGCACACCGAAGATAGCTCACTGGCAGTCGGGAGAAATCAACGTCGCCGGCACGGCCTTACAGGCGGATGCGGCGGCTGTGTGTCTGCTGGTTAGTCAGACTATGCTAACCCGTCTGCCCGCCGGGACCCGAGCCATGCGCTGGGTAGCCGATATCAGCGGCGGTGGCCCGGCCGACTCGCCTCCCTGGGCCATCGTGCCGGTCGTACAAAGGCTGTTTGAACGCAACGGGTTAAGCGCCGACCACTTCCACCGCATCGAACTTATGGAAGCCTACGCCGTGCAAGCCATCGTCAATGCCCACCAGTTGGGCCTACCGCTGAACAAAGTAAATCAGGGCGGTGGCGCTCTGGCCCGAGGCCACCCCATTGGTGCCTCGGGTGCCATTCTGGCGGTCAGGGCCTACCACGAGATGGCGTTGGCTCCCAAGGGCAGCCTCGCCCTGGCGGCTATCGCCGCTGCAGGTGGATTGGCCAGTTCGGTTGTCCTGGAGGCTTAGTTTGGGTTTGTGGCAGTCGCTCGTGTTGGCCACCGGGTAGGCCTATCTGGGGTCGGCGTGGATCCGTCCATGGAGCCTAGACCGCAGCATCCATGCTGCGGACT
>NZ_JBBECH010000013.1:0-39022 GCF_040881935.1 Saccharospirillum sp.
AAACGTTGACGGGCGTGCCCTCGGTAATATCAATGTCGGCCGTATCGGCGAAAGGCCGGTCGGTGTGAGGGTCTTTCAATGTTTTCAGCGCCTGGAAAATGCGTTCAGTCGACATGCTGGGTCCTTACTGTGGCTATGACTGCAGGGTGGGGGCAGGGCGGTGGAATTAAAAGACCAGCGAGGCTTCTCTGAGCGAAAACGAGGCCTCTTTATAGGTTGGCTGGCAAGCTCGGTGCGAGGTCGGGTAGTGCCTTGGCTGTGTATTCCCGCAACGCGTTATACACTGCAAAAAAAGAAAGGCTCGCTTCCCGGGTCAGTTGAAGTGCTTCCAGCATGCTTTTTGGGTCTTGCAGATATTCATGGACCAGATAATTGCGTATTTGACCCGCGGTTAACCAGTCCTGGGCAGAATCGACGACACCCAGTTTTTCGGCTTTATTCAGGTTTTCAATCTGACTCGAAGGCTGTTCAGCCAGACTTTCAAGCCAGGTCGGAATCAGCCGACCGGCAATGTGGTCTTGCAAGCGTGAAAACCGTGACACAAACGCTTCAAGCACGACTGCCTCATCGGGCTCCTCATCCAAGCGCTCCACCCAGTTCAGGTCGACATTGCGCTGCTTGAACAGCTGGTTCCAGCTGTAGCGAAGGTGTCGGGCTTCCTTTTCGGCGATTTCGAACGACGTTATAAGCTTTTGGTAGTTGCGGGAGGGCAGGTTCATAGCAGGGCCGCCGTTCGAGATACCTCTTGATAAAAAGGCGTGTCGGCTGTTTGAGCATCTTTGACGACAACGTCGAATTTCTGCTCGTCCAGACTCAACTGAAGCCGTGCGGCCAGGCTCGCAGTTTTGCGTAATTTATGATCAATCACCTGGTCAGATTGAATCAACAAGTCGATATCACCTCCTTTTTTTGAGTCATCGAGTCGGGAGCCGAACAAATGAACACGCACCTCGGCCCCGAACACCTCGGATACCAGGGTTTTGATCGTCTGTATTTGCTGGCTGGTCAGTCTCATCGGTCTCTACGTTTGTCGGGGGATGAACATCATTGTGCACATGAACACACGAGCCGCAATCAAACAGCCGCTACTGCCGCCCATACCGGTCGGTAAACCGCACAATATCGTCTTCACCCAAATAACTACCGGTCTGCACCTCTATCAGTTCCAGCGGAATCTTCCCGGGGTTTTCCAGAGCGTGAACCGTACCGATGGGAATATAAACCGACTCATTCTCGCTCAGGATCTGGCTCACCTCGCCAATGGTCACATTGGCCGTACCACTGACCACCACCCAGTGCTCGGCCCGGTGGTGGTGCATCTGTACCGAGAGCTTTTCACCGGATTTAACCGTGATGCGTTTCACCTGGTGGCGGTTGCCCAGGTTAATCGTCTTGTACGACCCCCAGGGCCGATGCACCCGGGCATGAACATGGTGCTCGGTGCGCCCGGCGGCCTTCAGTTGGTTCACGATGAACTTCACATCCTGAGCCCGCTCGCGCGGTACCACCACCACCGCATCATCAGTCTCGATGATCGCCATGTTTTGCACGCCAATGGCCGCCACCAGGCGGCTTTCGGCGCGAATCAGGTTACCGCTGGCGTCTTCGGTGAGCACATCGCCCTGGAGTACGTTGTCCTGATTGTCTTTCTCGCTCAGGTCATACAACGCAGACCAGGCACCAATATCGCTCCAGTCCCCACTGTAAGGCACAACCACCGCACGTTCCGTGCGCTCCATAATAGCGTAGTCGATCGAATCTGACGGGCTTTTGGCAAAGGCCTCGGCATCCACCCGAATAAAATCCAGGTCCGCATACTTGTTGGCCATGGCCGCCTGGGTGGCGTCATAAATGGCGGGCTGGAATTGCTTCAACTCTTCCAGGTACACCCGGGCTTTGAACACGAACATACCGCTGTTCCAGAAGTAATTCCCGGCGGCCAGATAACGAGCGGCGGTCTCGGCATCCGGTTTTTCGCGGAAGGCAACAACGGCACTGGTGGAATCGGTCTCAGCGGCCTCGATGTACCCGTAGCCGGTTTCCGGATAGGTCGGCTTAATGCCAAAGGTGACCAGAAACTCGCTTTTCGACTGAATAATGGCTTCCTGCACCACATCCCGAAAGGCCCCGATATTTTTCATCACATGGTCTGCCGGCAACACCACCAGCGTGGCTTCCGGGTCCCGTTCCAGCGCCTGAAACGCTGCCAGAGCAATGGCTGGCGCAGTATTGCGGCCTTCAGGCTCCAGAATCAGTTCGGCCTTGGTACCCAAATCCGCCATTTGCTGGGCGATCAGAAAGCGGTGTTCATCGTTACACACCACAATTGGCTCGGCACCAATGCCAGCTGCCTGCACGCGCTTCAGGGTTTGCTGGGCCAGGCTCAGCTCCGGGTCTGCCAGAGCAATACACTGCTTCGGGAACAACTCCCGGGATACCGGCCACAGCCGGGAACCAACGCCTCCTGCAAGTAAAACGGGAATAATCATCCTTGGGACTCCTTGTTTGAATAGATGAATAGCACCAGTCCCGCAATGATAGCATTCACCCTACAATCACGACCATGCCAATGCTCACGGCTCGAAACTCGCAACCGCCCGTTTCTCATCGCCATACCATCAGGTAGAATGCCCGGCTCAGCCTGTTTACCCGAAACAATCCGACTCTGGAAGCTTAAGTTTCGGAGTTCGCCAGGAAGTTAAGCGGTGGTTGCCGGGGTTGCCCCTGTGGGGGAGTCCGCAGCAGGGATGCTGCGGCCTAGGCTCCATGGACGGATTTACGCCGACCCCACAGGGGCAACCCCGGTGACCGCCGCGGGCCAAAGCCACCTAACCGGCCGAACTTTGAAGCGTGACTAACAGGCACCGCTCACTACAACCAAGGAATCGTAAATCCATGACTGACCGCCGCAAGATACTGGTCACCAGTGCCCTGCCATACGCCAACGGCCCGATTCACCTGGGCCACATGCTGGAACACATCCAAACCGACATCTGGGTCCGGTTTCAGAACAGCATGGGCAACATGTGCACCTACGTCTGTGCGGACGACACTCATGGAACAGCGGTCATGTTGCGGGCCGAGAAAGAGGGCAAAACCCCGGAAGACCTGATCAAAGCCGTCCAGGCCGACCACGTTCGGGACTTTGGCGGTTTTTTGATTGACCACCACAACTACTACAGCACCCATTCCGACGAAAACCGCTACTACGCCGAGCTGATCTACGCGCGCCTGAAAGAAAACGACATGATTAACGTGCGCACCATCAGCCAGCTGTACGACCCGGTTAAAGAAATCTTCCTGGCTGACCGCTTCGTAAAAGGCACCTGCCCGAAATGCGGTGCCGAAGACCAATACGGCGACGCCTGCGAAGTGTGCAGCGCCACTTACGAGCCGAACGAACTGATCAACCCCAAATCCGCCTACACCGGCGCCACGCCCGAAGTGCGCGAATCCGAACACTTCTTCTTCAAGCTGCCCGAATGCCAGGCCATGCTCAAAGAATGGACCCGCTCCGGCACCCTGCAAGACAGCGTCGCCAACAAGCTGGCCGAATGGCTCGACGCCGAATTGCAGGAATGGGACGTCAGCCGCGATGCCCCCTATTTTGGTTTCGAGATCCCTGGTGCCCCCGGCAAGTTCTTCTATGTCTGGCTCGATGCCCCCATCGGCTACATGGCCAGCTTCAAGAACCTGTGCGACCGTCGCGATGATCTGGAGTTCGACTATTACTGGAACGCCAGCTCCAGCGCCGAGCTGTACCACTTCATCGGCAAAGACATTATCAACTTCCACGCCCTGTTCTGGCCCGCCATGCTGGAAAACTCCGGCTACCGCAAGCCCAGCGGTGTATTCGCCCACGGCTACATCACCGTCAACGGCGAGAAGATGTCCAAATCCCGCGGCACCTTCATCATGGCGAAAACCTACCTGGAGCACCTGAACCCGGAATACCTGCGCTATTACTACGCCGCCAAGCTGGGCTCCGGCGTAGAAGACATCGACCTCAGCCTGACCGACTTCGCCCAGCGGGTGAATTCAGACCTGGTCGGCAAGGTGGTCAACATCGCCAGCCGCTGTGCGGGTTTCATCAAGAAAGCGGGTGGTAGTTTGTCGGAATCCATCGCCGAGCCGCAAATGCTCGCCGATTTCCAGCAAGCGGGCACCAGCATCGCCCAGGCCTACGAGCGCCGCGAATTTAGCAAAGCCATGCGCGAAATCATGAACCTGGCCGACCGCGCCAATGAATACATTCAGGCCAAAGCGCCCTGGAGCATGGCCAAAGAAGCAGGCCGCGAACAGGAAGTGCACGAGGTTTGCTCCATGGGCATTCACCTCTTCCGGCTGATCACCCTGTATTTGGGCCCGGTATTGCCCGATATGAACAGCAAGGTTCAAGCCTTCCTAAACGTTAACAGCCTGAGCTTTACCGACCGCGACACCGTGCTCACCGGCCACGCCATCAACAAGTTCAAACCACTGCTGACGCGCATCGAGATGACTCAGATAGACGCGCTGATCGAAGCTGGCAAAGAAGACGTCGAGGCCGATGCCAAAACCGGCACACCGGCAGCGTCTAGCACAGAGCAAAGCCAGAGCCAGGTGAAACCGGCGAAAGCCGAAAAAGCCAAGCCCGAAGCCAAAGCAGAGCAGGGCGGTGAGATCGAATTCAGCGATTTCGCCAAGCTTGACCTTCGCGTTGCGCGGGTCATCGAAGCCGACCACGTTGAAGGCGCCGACAAACTGCTCAAACTGCAACTCGACGTGGGTGACGGCAACCTCCGCCAGGTGTTTTCAGGCATCAAGAGCCATTACCAGCCGGAGCAACTGGTCGGGAAAAATGTGGTACTTGTCTATAATCTGAAGCCAAGGAAGATGCGCTTTGGAATGAGCGAGGGCATGGTGCTGGCCGCTGGCGGTGGCGATGATTTGTGGATTCTGGAATCCCATCAGGGTGCCGCGCCTGGTACAAAAATTACGTAATTTCAATAGGCAGGTCAGCCATAAAACACTTTGCTTATGGCTGGTAAGCCCAAACTGAGCTAATGTTCAGGGAAAGCAGGCTCGTAACCTGAATGGTGCCTGGAGTCGGCAACCTCCAAAATGGTCAGGTTGGTCAAATATGTAGGTAGAAGCGAAAGGTAGAAAGTGATGGGAAAGATGGAGCGAGCGCTTAACTACAATGATAGCACCCCCAACTTAGCCGAAATGGCATCAAACCCGGCATTTAATGAGAGTACAAAACCTGTTTGGTATTTGGTCCAATGCAAGCCCCGTGAGGGGTTTAAGGCCACTGAGCAGTTAGTCCAGCAGGGGTTTCATTGCTTCCACCCAACATGCACCCAGCTTCGAAAAATCGGCACCGAACGGCGTTGGGTGACGGAGAGCCTCTTTCCTTACTATTTATTCGTTCGGATAAAGCCTTATCAGAGCTTGTCGAAGGTAAAGTACACCCGCGGTGTTACCCGCATTGTAGGTTTTGATGGCAGCCCGTACCAGGTCTCACCGAGCCTGGTTACCGCTGTGATGAGGCAATGCCAGGTATTGGACACCGCAGAGCCGGAAGATTTCAAAGCAGGAGACCGGGTTCTGATCACCGAAGGGTGTTTCAAAGACCTGAAAGCCATTTTCAAGGAAAGGCGTACCAATGACAGGGTGGTTCTACTGCTGAACCTGATCAACAAAGAACAGGCCATCACAATAGACGACGCCACCATTGAGCCTTACCGGGAATCCTGAGGGGTATGTCGGTTCAGTGTCGCGGCTTGTTTGATTACCGGCCGCTGGTGGCTGTGCGGTTCCCGCTTGTCCTCGTACGGGCAGCTTTTCCAGACTTGGCTCCGGCCTTCAACGCACTGTAAATAGGCGTTACCGGCGGAACACTTTCACCAGCCCGTTCAATATCCTGTTCAGCTTCGAGCCGTTTCGCCACCGTCTCAACCAGCATTGCGCGACCCCGTATCGAGTAAAAATTACCGTTTAACTGGCAATCTGTTAGTACAAAATAGCGAAACAAACGGTACATACCAAGGTCGGGCGCTGTCGGGGCTGTCCAGAAATCATCGAGCCTGGCGGGGTCTGTCATGCCTGAATGGCTGTATATGGAACGGCCCATAACCTTGGTAGGGCACCCATGGTGCACCGACTGCAAGCCCACCGTGCTATTTACAGTAATGACTCCTTTGGCCCGTTTCACCAGATCGGGAATCGCGCCCCCATGTAAAAAAATCATCCGCTCGGAAAGTCCCAGCCTCGCACTCATGCGCTTGGCGTAGCACTCATAATTGCGCACTTCGCTGTCCAGCGGGTGAGATTTGATCACCAGTGTGGCATCGCCGGGCGCATTGTCTGCAAAAGATGCCATGACACCATCCAGAAACTCACACATGGAGTTGAAGGGCGAATGGTGGCGAACCTGTGCATCGGCATCCAGTTGCATGGGCACCAGAAAAAACGGCTTTTTGCTAGTTAAAAGCGCATCAGCCACGGCATCGGCACGCTTGGTTCGGCCTGAAACCAGTTTTGCCAGTTTTTTGAGCCAGGCAGCTGCCTCTATCAGGTAAGGTACGGGCCGGTGACTGCGATAGCGAGGGTAGGTTACGTGGCCAATTGTTCTCATCATGTAGTAAACATGGCACCAGAAAACCAGGCCACGCATTCCCCGGCCAACGGGTCTGGGGCTCTCAGGTGCTTTCAGGTTAATTGAATCGGTCGGATAGGTAGCCAGCCACTGTTTGAAACGCTGCGGTAACAATGAGTTGCCATTCACACCAAAAGGCTCGACGGTAACCCAGAAGGGGCGAATGTAGCCTTCTTCCATGACCCAGGTACGGCATTTAAGATGGCGAGCGGCAATGAGTGCCTGCTGGTGGTAAGATCGGCAATCCCCATACACCAGCAAATCTGTAAAGCCTTTCCGCCTGATCAGCGCTTCGACCCAACGCCCAAAGCCAGCTTCACCGCCCCGGTATCCGATGCTGTCCATAGCGGAGGAACTGGCCCAGTCACCTGAATTGAAAATAACACGTACAACCGAGTGGCCACGTTGCTGCAAGGCGTGCGTCAACTGGGTGTAGAACGGCCCATGAGGGCCTTGCAGCAGCAAGTAGTGGCGAACATCGGATGGCATGAAGTGGATGTAACTCCTTTGAGAAACGGAAATCCTGTTACAAGTGTCACATATTAGCACTAGAGTTTTCGCGAATCGACCGAGCATTGCTCAAAGTTGCCAACTAGCCTGAAAGCCGCGAACTGTGGTACCTTCGCGGTTTATCGACGGGCCGGTACAGAACTGGTATCCCAATTGCCCATTATTGTCATCAGCGTTTTGGCCAGCGCACAATGCCTGGCTGGTTCCTATTCAAGGCTTTTTCATTCATGGTCAAGCGTTTCTCTTCTTGTTTTCAGTATTCCCGCCACCTGATGGCTACTGTCACGTTGTGTAGCCTGGTAACCTTGGCGCTTTCGTTGCTCGTAAACGCCTATGCCGAGGTAATACCTGAGAGCCCCCAAACGGAAAATGACAGTCAACCAACTGCGACGACCAGGCTCCGTTCCAGCGAAAGTGCCGGGCAAACCACCCCTGTTTTTGGCCAGAATCTCTTCACCGGCGCCTTCGTGCGTGACCGCTTTGCCGGGTTCAACCCCAACTATCGTCTAACCACCGGCGACACCGTCTTGCTGCAACTTTGGGGTGCCGTAGAGTTTCAGGGTAGTTTAACTGTAGACCCCCAAGGCAATATTTTCATCCCGCAGGTGGGCCCGGTGCAGGTGCGGGGCGTCGCCAACAGCGAGCTGATGCCCGTTGTCGAACGTGCCGTCAAAAGCGTATATCGTGAAAATGTGCGGGTGTATGCCAACCTCGATGAATCCCAGCCCGTCAATATTTTTGTGACTGGCTATGTGGAGTCCCCCGGGCTTTACAGTGGCCTATCGTCCGACTCTATGTTGAGCTACCTCGACAGAGCCGGTGGTATAGACCCGCAACGCGGCAGTTACCTCGATGTTCGCCTGGTACGCCAGGGTGCCATTCTGGAAAACGTTAACTTGTACGACTTTCTGCTGTTCGGCCAGATCCCCCAGCGCCAGTTGCAGGAGGGGGATACCCTTATCGTCGGCCCGCGCCAGCACGTGGTTGAATTTGGTGGCCTGGTTGAAAACCCGCGCCAGATTGAATTCACCCGCCAGCGCATTGCGCTGTCTGATGCGTTGAGGCTCGCCCGACCCATGCCCAGTGCAACCCATGTGCTGATTCAGCGCAACAGCCGGGTAGAACAGTTATCCGAATATATACCGCTCAGTGTCGCAGACAATACCCAGCTCAACCCTGGAGATGTGGTAACTCTGGAGGCCGATAAGTCTCTTGCGACCATTATTGTGCAACTGGAAGGCGAGCACCGCGGCCGGGACCAGTACGTAATGCCTTACGGCTCCTCCCTGGGAGATTTGCTGCAACAGATCGAGCCCGGCCCACAGTCCAACCTGGAAGCCGTGCAACTGTTTCGCAAAGAAGTGGCCGAACGCCAGAAACAAATGCTGAATGCCTCGCTCGAAAACCTGCAAATGAGCGTACTCACCGCACCCAGCGCTACCAACGAAGAAGCCAGCCTGCGCACCCAGGAAGCTGAAATGGTGTTGCAGTTTATCGACCGTGCACGGGACATCGAACCTCAGGGCCAGGTAGTGCTGGCCAATGCGCCGGATATGAACAGCATCATTCTGCAGGATGAAGACCGGATACGTGTACCGTCATTGAGCCAGTTGGTCACCCTTTATGGTGAAGTCATGCTGCCCACGGCACTGTTACACAACGACAGCTCAGGCCTGAAAGATTACATCAACCAGGCCGGTGGCCTGAGCCGCAAGGCCGACAAATCCCGCATTGTGGTACGTTCACCCGATGGCAGCATTGAACTGGCTCGTTTGGGTGGGCTGTTCCGCTCCACCACCAATGTCGACATTGCCCCGGGTGATGAAATCATGGTGCTGCCAGAGGTCGACTTCAAAACCCTGCAGTTCACCAAAGACATTGTTCAAATTCTGTACCAGTCAGCCATTGCCGCTGGCGTAGTGCTGGCGCTTTGATGGGGCGGAGTATTTCACCATGGCATTAAAGCACCGCTCGCCTTTTCAGGTATTCCGCTCGGTGATTTTCGCCTTGCTGGTGCGAGAACTTAAAACACGCTTTGGTCGCTGGCGGCTGGGGTACGTGTGGGCTGTGCTAGAGCCGATGATGATGATAATAATCCTGGCGCTGGTGATGACCTATCTGCGCGGTCGTGAGCCCTGGTTTAATATTCCAGTTCCAGTCTTCATCGGTATCGGGTTTTTGTTGTATAACTTTTGGCAATCGTTGGCCATGCGGGCTGCAGGGGCAATCAGTTCAAACGATGGTCTGTTCGGTTATCGGCAAGTAAAGCCGTACGACACTGTTTTTGCCCGCGCCATACTAGAAACAATCATTGTGGTATTTGTGGCGGCTATTCTGGTCTGGTTGGCTGATTGGTTCTTTAACCTGGGCGTAGCGATATACGACCCGCTTCGCGCCATGCTGGTGTTTATATTATTGGTTGGTTTTAGTTACGGTTTGGGGCTAATAATAGCTGTTTTCGGAGCCCTGCAGCCTGAGTTTGCCAAGGTCATTCCAATGGTTTCGCGACCTATGCTATTCATCTCCGGCGTTATGTTTCCATTGGCTGTTGTGCCAGAAAACCTTCAGCCATATTTGCTGTGGAACCCCTTGCTTCACGCTATCGAGCAAATGCGGTTTTCTCTGTACCCGCAGTACCCCGCGGAAAAAACCAGCCTTATGTTTTTAGCGGGTTCTGCGTTGGTCACCCTGGCAGCTGGTCACATTGTTTACCAGGCCAAACGCCATAAGTTGATCGCCTCATGATCCGGCTTGAAAACGTCACCAAATTCTACCAGACGCCCCACGGACGCAAGTATGTATTGCGAGACGTCAACTTGGAGATTCCAAGCGGTGTAAACGTTGCAATTCTGGGCATCAATGGATCCGGCAAGTCGACTCTATTACGCCTGCTGGGCGGTATAGATTCACCAAACTCCGGTAAAATCTCCATCGATATGGATATTTCCTGGCCAATGGGCCTGGCAGGTGGCCTGCAGGGCTCGATGTCCGGTCGCGACAACGCCAAGTTCGTGTGCCGCATTTTCGGCGATAGCTATGAAGAAATGCAGGAACGCGTCGTCCAAATTGAAGAATTTGCCGAGCTTGAAAAATATTTCGACATGCCGGTAAAGACCTACAGCTCGGGCATGAAGTCCAAAATCAAGCTTGCAATATCCGTCGCATTCGACTTCGACTGCTACCTTTTCGACGAGTTAGGCTCTGTTGGCGACGCCTTGTTCCGCAAGAAAACAGAAACCCTATTTGCGAACAAAGAAGGCAATGCCAATTTCATCATCGTTAGCCACAACCTGAACGAACTGATTCACGATTGCCACCGGGCCATTGTGTTGCACCAGGGCGAGCTGAGATCCTTCGATTCAGTGATAGAGGGGGTCAACTACTATTACGAAGTAACCGGTGCGCCGAAAAAAGCCGCTATATTGAAACAACTGGAAGCAAAAGAGACATGATTAAACGCCTTCAACAACATCTGGTCTGGGTAATAATGCTCCCGGTTCTGGTGGTCGCGGTCTATATCGGTTACTACATGACAGACCGTTACGCCGCTGAAGCAGCCGTTATGGTAAAACAGAACGCTCAGGGCCCCAGTGTCAGTGGGCTGGGCGAAGCGCTGGGCCTGGGGTCAGCCTCTGCCGGGGAAGACGAACGATTGTTGCTCGCCTACGTCCACTCCCCGGACTTACTGGCCAGGCTGCAGGAAGAGCTGGACATCCGCAGCCACTACAGCAACCCGGAAATCGACTGGTACTCCCGCCTCCCGGAAGACGCCACCCGTGAAGAGTTTCTGGAATATTACCGCAACCATGTATCCATTGCCCAAGATGGCACCACCGGCTTGCTGGAAATAGAAGCCCAGGCCTTCGATCCCGAATTCGCACTGGCGCTCAACCGCTGGTTACTGCAGTTCAGCGAAGCCTTTGTGAATGAAATTAACCAGGCGTTGGCCGACCAGCAGGTTGCCTTCATGCGCCAGGAAGTCGACCGTGCCCAGGAAACACTTCGGGTTGAAAAACAAGCCATACTGAATTTTCAGAATGCGAACCGAACGTTCAGCCCGGAAGGGCAGAGCCAGGCGTTAAGCTCTGTCATCAACACCCTGGAAAGCGAACTGGTACAGGAGGAAACCCAGCTCAGCCAGTTCCAGAGCTACCTGAATGAAGATGCGCCGCAAATCGTGTCAACCCGTTCACGCATTGCCGCCTTGCGCCAGGAAATAGAACGCCAGAAAAGCCGCCTGGTAGGGCAGGGTGAAAATAACCTCAACGAACTGAATGCAGAATACAACAACCTGCTGTTGAACCTGGAATTTGCCACCAACGCCTACACAACTGCATTAAGCGCCTTCGAGCAGGCCCGTGCAGAAGCCAGCCGCAAGCTGCGCAACCTGGTGGTGGTCAGTTCGCCGCAGCTGGCTGAAGAAGCACGTTACCCCGAGCGTACTTACTGGATCATCACCTGGCTATTGGGCGCTATACTGGTGTTCGCGATTGCCCGGCTCATACTGAGCATCATCCGGGAGCATAAAGACTAAACTGGCTCAGTGAGTGCTCCTACTTAAAACGGGAACACCAGCGGTGTAATCACCAGCACCGCGACCGAATAGGCCACACTCACCGGCAGGCCGGCTTTCAGGTAATCCACCAGTCGATACCGGCCGGGTGAGTACACCATCAGGTGCGTCTGGTAGCCGAACGGAATCAAGAAACAGGCGCTCGCGCCATAGGCCACGGCCATAATAAACGGCATCGGGTCGGCATTGAACGCCTGGGCGGTCGACAGCCCGATTGGAAATGCCAGTGCCGCGGCGGCATTATTGGTCACTGTTTCCGTTAATACCAGCGTCATTAAAAACACCCCGACAAAAGCCGCATAAACGCCGTAATCGTTAAACACAGCCTGCATCGCCCGGGCGATCAGTTCGGCGGCCCCCGAGGCCTCCATGCCTTTGGCAATGGCCAATGCCGAGCCGATGACCAGCAGCAACTGAAAGGGAAAGCGTCGCCGCATGTCCTGGGCGCTTAACAGCCCCGTTACCAGAAACACCCCCAGCAAACACAGCAACGCCTCAAACAGAGATAACCACCCGATGCTGGCCGTCGCCAGAGCGAGCAGAAAGCCGCCCAGAGTCAACAGGCTGTGCTGCATACTCAGCCTTGGCCGCTGCAGGCTGTCACTCAGCAGATGAAAGTTCCGGTCCAGGTTGCGATGCTGGCTGAAACTGCCACCAACGGCCAGCAGCAAACTGTCGCCCACTTTCAGGGGAATGCGCCCCAACTGGCCTTCCAGCCGTTTTTCACCGCGCCGAATGCCAACCACACCGGCGTCAAACATGGTCCGGAAATCCATCGTCTGCAGGGTCTGGCCCGCGAGCGCCGAGCCGTTGGCGATAACCGCTTCCACCAGATTACTCGACAGCAAATCGTCGGCGTTCTCGCCCATTAGTCGCAGGCCGGGAAAGCGCTGCAGCGTCTGCACCTTGTCGACCTCACCGGTGAACACCAGCAAATCACCCGCCTGTACCACATCGTCCGGGCTGACTGGCGTTTGCAGCCGTCCGTCGCGTTCGAACTCCAGCAGGAACAACCCATCGAGGTGGCGCAGCTTATTATCCTCGATGCTCTTGCCCACCAGCGGCGAGTCAGCTGCCACCTCGGCCGACAAGAAGTAAGATGACAACCGGGCCCCGGCCGCCTCACTGTCGTGCCTCGGCAACAGCGACGAGCTGAACAACAGCACCCCCATACAGATCAGCGCCACCGGAATGCCCACCAGGCTGAACTGAAACATACTCAGTTCCGGCAAACCGGCATCAACGGCAAAGGAACTCACCACCAGATTGGTCGAGGTGCCCACCAGCGTGGTAATGCCACCCAAAATAGACGCATAGGATAGCGGAATCAGCAACCTTGAGGCGGGAATGCGATCCTGGCGGGACAGCGTGCTCAAAAACGAAGCCACAACCGCCGTATTGTTCAAAAACGCCGAAAGCAGGGCACTGGTGCCCATCAGTTTGAGTAACGCCGGTTTCTCGCGGCCATTGATGAGGTGCTGCGACACCAGGTCCAGCAAGGGCGAACGTTCAAGCGTGAGTGACACCAGCAACAGCAATATAAGCGTCGCAAGTGCCGGATTTGTGTAGCTGTTCAGCAGCATGGGTAGCTCGATAACACCCAACAGCAGGAAGCTGCAAGCCAGCGTCACAAACGCCAGCGCGGGCGGCACACGCCCGCTGGCAAGCGCACCCAGCAACCCGGCTACCGCTAATAATACAACCCACGCCATGAGATACCCTGCTGTAAAAAAGATAAAGTCATGGCATTCTAACGGAAGGTTTAATAAACTGTCGAATTATCAAAAAATTATCTGCAGTGTTATTGTTAAAAAACCATATAAAACAACGAGTTATATAAATTAGTGACTGTTAAACATTTATCGCCAGACAACATGAATAAGCAGCGGAAGCAGGCCGTAGAGCTTCGGCTGGCCGGCAAAACACTGGCACAGGTAAAAGAAGCCACGGGCCTCTCGGCCCCTACAGTCATTAAAGCGTTCAAGGCGTTCGAGGCAGGTGGCTGGCAGGCCATCAACCTACACAAACGAGGCAGAAGCAAAGGCGAAGGTGCCGGGTTGTCCCTATCGCAACAGCAAACACTAAAGAGCGGGTTGTTATCACCGGCAAGGGCACACTTCTGGAGCCGCGAAACACTGGCCCATGAAGCCAAGACCCAGTTTGAGGAAAGCCTGTCCGAACGGGCAATAGCGCGCTTGCTGGAAGCCTGGGGCCTGGCATTACCCGAGCTTGCCGTAAAACGCCCCCGGGGCGTGCGCAACCCGGCGGCACAGTGGTATCGCTACCAATACCAGCCCCTGGCGGACTGGGCCGAACACCACCAGGCCATTTTGCTACTGGGCGTATGCAAAACCGTGCCCGGCTGGCCTGGCGTTTATCACCTGGGCCTGCAAACACCCCAGCGCAAACAGTTAGGGCAACTAACCGACCAGTGGCCAACAGAACAATGGCTGATAGACGTAGGTACAACCCTGCAGCAGCACTACGGCAACGTCGCCCTGTGCCTGGCTGGCCTCGACTTGCGCCGCGCAGCCACCCTGAACACCTGGCTAGACGCCAACAGCGCCACCATTCGGCTGATCGAATGGCGGCCGGAACAATGAATTAGCAATTTAAAGACACTCAGATCTCAGGTATTACCGCTGGCTAGTGCGGGTGCCGGAGGTGCGCATCAAGGGGGGTCTGCAGCATGGATGCTGCAGTCCAGGCCCCACGGATGGGTTTACGCCGACCCTTGATGCGCACCTGCGGCAGCCAGCACGGGTCAAACCACCCAGCCAACTTACCCCTCAGATTTGAGTATTAGACGGAAACCATAGGTTGAGGAACAGTATGTCGTTAACACACCTGAAGCGGCTGGAAGCCGAAAGCATTCACATCATGCGTGAGGTGGTGGCCGAGGCCGAAAACCCCGTCATGATGTACTCCATTGGTAAAGACAGCGCCGTCATGCTGCACCTGGCCATGAAAGCCTTTGCCCCCTCCAAGCCCCCGTTCCCGCTGTTGCACGTCGACACCCGCTGGAAGTTTCGTGAAATGTACGAATTTCGGGACAAACTGACGAAAGAGCTGGGCGTCGACTTGCTGGTACACACTAACCCCGACGGCGTCGCCAAAGACATCAACCCCTTTACCCACGGCTCCGCCCTGCACACCGACATCATGAAAACCGAGGCCCTGAAACAAGCCCTCAACAAATACCAGTTCGATGTCGCTTTCGGCGGCGCCCGGCGCGACGAAGAGAAATCCCGCGCCAAGGAACGCATCTTCTCCTTCCGCACCACTCAGCACCAGTGGGACCCAAAACTCCAGCGCCCCGAGCTGTGGAAACTCTACAACGCCCGCAAACACAAGGGCGAAAGCATCCGCGTGTTCCCCATCTCCAACTGGACCGAGCTCGACATCTGGCAATACATCTACCTCGAGAACATCCCCATTGTGCCACTGTACTACTCGGCCACGCGCCCGGTTGTGGAGCGCGACGGCACCCTGATCATGGTCGATGACGACCGCATGCCACTGCGTGAGGGCGAAGTGCCGATGATGCGCAAAGTGCGTTTCCGGACCCTCGGTTGCTACCCGCTGACCGGCGCTGTCGAATCCGAAGCCGATACCCTGCCGGCCATCATTCAGGAAATGCTGCTGACCCGCACATCCGAACGCCAGGGGCGCGTCATCGACCACGACTCCGCCGCCTCCATGGAAAAGAAAAAGCAGGAGGGCTACTTCTAATGGCACACGTCTCCGATCTGATCGCCACCGACATCGAACAATACCTCACCCAGCACGAGAACAAGGGCCTGCTGCGCTTCATCACCTGCGGCAGCGTCGACGACGGCAAGAGCACCCTGATTGGACGCCTGCTGTTCGACTCCAAAATGCTGTTTGAAGACCAACTCACCGCCATGGAGGCCGACTCCAAAAAGTACGGCACCCAGGGCGAGGGCGTCGATTTCGCCTTACTGGTCGATGGCCTGGCCGCCGAGCGCGAGCAGGGCATCACCATCGACGTCGCCTACCGCTTCTTCTCCACCGAAAAGCGCAAATTCATCGTCGCCGACACCCCGGGGCACGAGCAGTACACCCGCAACATGGTCACCGGCGCCTCCACCGCCGACGCCGCCATTCTGATGGTCGACGCCCGCAAGGGCATCCTCACCCAGACCCGCCGGCACAGCTTTTTAATGTCGCTGATCGGCATTCGCAAGGTGATCGTCGCCATCAACAAGATGGACCTGATGGACTATTCCGAATCCGTCTTCAACACCATTCGGGATGACTTCCGTGTTTTTGCCAAGCAACTGAACCTGGAAGACATCACCTTCATTCCGATGTCGGCCCTGAAAGGCGACAACATCACCAGCCACAGCGACAACACCCCCTGGTACCACGGCACCACCCTGATGGGGTATCTCGAAACCGTCGAAATGGACGACGACCGCCTGCAGCGCAACCCTTTGCGTTTGCCGGTGCAGTGGGTCAACCGACCCAATCTGGATTTTCGGGGGTTTTCCGGCACCCTGGCCAGCGGCGTTGTGCGCCCGGGCGATGAGATCCGCGTGCAGCCTTCGGGCAAAACCAGCAAGGTGGCCCGCATTTACACCTACGACGGCGACCTCGAAGAAGCCGTGGCTGGCCAATCGGTTACCCTGACACTGGAAGACGAAATCGACATCTCGCGCGGCGACATCATCTCCGGCACCGACCAGCCCGCCCAGACCGCCGAGCAGTTCGAGGCCACCATCGTCTGGATGCACGACGAGCCGCTGCTGCCGGGCCGCCCCTACCTGTTCAAGCTGGGTGCACGTACCGTGACGGCCACCATTACCGACATCAAATACCAGGTGAACGTCAACACCCTGGAGCACGCCGCCGCCAAAAAGCTGGAACTGAACGGCATCGGCGTCTGCAACCTCAGCCTGGACCGGCCCATCGCCTTCGACCCCTACACCGAAAACCAGGACACCGGCGGGTTTATCCTGATCGACCGGATGACCAACAACACCGTTGGCGCGGGCATGATCCACTTCTCGCTGCGGCGCAGCCAGAACATCCACATGCAACACATGGACGTCAACAAAGCCGCCCGGGCCGCGCAAAAAAGCCAGAAACCGACCGTACTGTGGTTCACCGGGCTCTCGGGCGCGGGCAAATCGACCATTGCCAACCAGGTGGAGACCCGGCTGCACGCCCTGGGCCACCACACCTACCTGCTCGACGGCGACAACGTGCGCCACGGCCTCAACCGTGACCTCGGCTTCACCGACGCCGACCGGGTCGAGAACATCCGCCGGGTGGCGGAAGTGGCCAAACTGATGGCCGATGCCGGCTTAATTGTGCTCACCGCCTTCATCTCCCCGTTCCGCGCCGAACGCGACATGGCCCGGGGCATGCTGGAAGAAGGCGAGTTCGTTGAAGTGTTTGTCAACACACCGCTGGATGTCGCCGAAGACAGAGACCCCAAAGGCCTGTACAAGAAAGCCCGCCGGGGCGAGCTGAAAAACTTCACCGGCATTGACTCCACCTACGAGCGGCCCGAAGCCGCCGAAGTGGTGCTCGACACCACCCGCCTGAGCGCCGAAGACGCCGCCGAGCAGGTGATCGACACGCTCAGGGCGCGGGGTATTATTCCAGCGGAATAAGTACCACAAGTTTCGGAGTTTAGTTTTACTATATTGCCAGGAGTCCGTGCCAGCCACCGGGTATGCCTAGCCGGGGTCGGCGTGAACCCGTCCATGGGGCCTAGACCGCAACATCCATGTTGCGGACTTCCCCGGCTAGGCATACCCGGCACCTGGCACTCAACTGGCTGCGAACTCCGAACGCTTGAGTAAGAACAAATGAAATGAGTATCCGGCAAATAAGCGAGCCAACACCATGACCCCAACCGAACTGAACACCTTGCTCGACCACATAGAGCGCATCGCCCTCGACGCGGGTGCCGCTATCATGGCCATTTACCAGCGGGATTTCACGGTAGAAACCAAAGCCGACCAGTCCCCGCTGACCGAAGCCGACAAAGCCGCCAACGACCTGATCGTCGCAGGGCTTAAGGCACTACCCGGGGATATTCCCATCCTCACCGAAGAAGCCGTAGAAGACTTCACCGGCGCCGACGAACATGGCCGCTACTGGCTGGTCGACCCGCTCGACGGCACCAAAGAATTCATCAAACGCAACGGCGAATTCACCGTCAACATAGCGCTGATAGAGCAAGGGAAGCCCATTCTTGGCGTGGTATACGCCCCAGTATTGCAGGCCACCTACCTCGGCGGCGAAGGCCTGGGAGCTTTCAAAACAGATAGGAACCAACCGCGCCGCGCCATCACCGTAAGCCAGCATCAGCAAGGCCAGCCTTGGCGCGTAGTCGGCAGCCGCTCCCACGCCAGCCCGGAAACGCAAGCATGGCTCGAACAACTCGGCGACTACGAACTGGTACCCATGGGCAGCTCCCTGAAAATCTGCCTGATCGCCGAAGGCACCGCCCACCTCTACCCACGCCTGGGGCCCACCTGCCTGTGGGACACCGCCGCCGCCCACGCCGTGGTCAACGCCGCTGGCGGCAAAATCACCACGCCTGAAGGTGAACCTCTAAATTACGCCAACACCAACCAAACACTGAACCCCTGGTTTGTTGTAAGAGGCAGTTGAAACTCACCGAACTTCAAAAGCCTGTTTCTGCAACCGGAATGTTCCGACGAACTAATGTTGCGTGATTAGGCTTGAGTTCGGGGTTTGGTATGATCATAATGATCATATTGGTTTGAGAGGGCCTTGCCATGATTTCAGAAATTAATGCCGTACAGTTCCGTCAGAACCTGGGAGAGATGATTAACCAGGTTCAATACCGCCACGACAGCATCCTTATCAACAAAGGCGGAAAACCGGTTGCCGCCCTTGTGGATGCACGATTATTCGAGCGCATTCGCAAGATGGAAAACCGCTTTAATGAACTCGCCCACCGGTTGGAGACAGGTTTCCGGGACGTGTCCGAAGAAGATGGCATCGCCGAGATTGAGCGAGCAGTGCAGGAAGTAAGAAAAAAGACAGAATCCTAAGTGCCTGTCGGACATAGGGAAGTCTCAATAATGAGGGAGCATCATGTCTAACGGCCTCACCGTAGTGCTTGACACCAACGTACTGATATCTGGTTTGGCCTTTCCAGGCAGTACACCGGGCTCCATCATATCCGCCTGGCGATCCGGCGGCCTGGACGTTGTGCTTTCGGAATACATACTGGATGAATTACGTCGGGTCATGCCAAAATTGCAACACAGACATGGCATGTCCATAGAAGCCATTGACGATCTTGTTGATATAGTACGATTTTGGGTACAGACAGTAGAACCCGATGACACTGAGGCTGTGGATATTCGGGACCCGTTCGATAAAGCGATCCTCGGAACTTTTTTCGCTGCCAAGCGGCACCATCAAGCCCGGTATCTGATTACCGGAGACAAAGATCTGACCAGTCTCGCCCATCGGTACAACATTATCACGCCTGCGGAATTCTGGCTGAAACACGGTGGACTGTGAGGGCATGCACCCGCACAGCCATTCAAAGGACCTATCTTCAATGCCCCAAAAAACCTTTTTTGTCACCGGCGGCGCTGGTTTCATCGGTTCCGCCGTAATACGAGAGCTCATTCAAAACACGCCTCACCGAGTCGTAAACGCCGATAAACTAACCTACGCGGGCAACCTTGGCTCCCTAGCAAACATTGAACCCAACGAACACTACACCTTCGAACAAGCCGACATCTGCGATGCAGCGGCCATGCAGCGGCTGCTCGACCAATACCAACCAGACATCATCATGCACCTGGCCGCTGAGAGCCATGTAGACCGCTCCATCGACGGCCCGGCCGACTTCATCCAAACCAACATCGTTGGCACCTACACCCTGCTGGAAGCCGCCCGCCACTACCAGGCCGCGCTTAAAACCAGCAATGCCGCCAAGGCAGAAGGCTTTCGCTTTCACCACATCTCCACCGATGAAGTGTATGGCGACCTGGAAGGCACCGACGACCTGTTCGTTGAGACCACCCCCTACGCCCCCAGCAGCCCCTACAGCGCCAGCAAAGCCAGTTCAGACCATCTGGTTCGAGCCTGGGGCCGCACCTTCGGGTTGCCGGTGGTCATCACCAACTGCAGCAACAACTACGGCCCTTACCACTTCCCGGAAAAGCTCATCCCGCTGACCATTCTAAACGCCCTGGCCGGCAAGCCGCTCTCGGTGTACGGCAACGGCCAGCAAATACGGGATTGGCTGTATGTGGAAGACCACGCCCGAGCCCTCATTCTCGTGGCCCAGCAGGGCAAACTGGGTGAGACCTACAACATCGGCGGCCACAACGAAAAAACCAACTTGGAGGTAGTCCAAACCCTCTGCAAACTACTGGACGAACTCTCCCCCAAAACCATACCCAAGGGCAACAACATAGCTCCCTCTCCCCCTTCAGGGGGAGAGGGCTGGGGAGAGGGGGCAAACAAGCCACAGACCCAAACCCACGCCACCCTAATCACCTTCGTGACCGACCGCCCGGGCCACGACCACCGCTACGCCATCGACGCCAGCAAAATCGAAAAAGACCTGGGCTGGACGCCGCAGGAGACCTTCGAAACCGGCTTGCGCAAAACCGTGCACTGGTACCTGAACAACCCAACCTGGTGGCAGCGCGTGCGCAGCGGCCGTTACCGGAGTGAAAGGCTGGCGGCAGGAAAATGAGCATTCTGATATTGGGTACCACCGGCCAGGTAGGCCACGAACTAACCCGCCAACTGAAACCCGGCCGTCCAGTGCTCACACCAACCCGCGCAGAACTGGACCTAACCAACCTGAACGCCGTTAGCACCTACCTGGAAGCCAACAAACCCACACTCATCATCAATGCAGCCGCCTACACCGCCGTCGATAACGCCGAAAGCGAGCCCACCAACGCCAGGCAACTGAACACCGACCTGCCAGAGCGGCTCGCCCAATACAGCCAGCAAAACAACCAATGGCTGGTGCACTATTCTACCGATTACGTCTACAGCGGGGAGGGCACCGAGCCCTGGCAAGAAGCCGACCCGGCCAACCCCGTGAACCAGTACGGCAAAACCAAACTGGCAGGGGACCGGGCAGTGCAGCAAGGCTGCAGCCAACACCTTATTCTGCGAACCAGTTGGGTCTACAGCACCCGCGGCCACAACTTCCTGACCACCATGCTGCGCCTGGCTCGTGAGCGCACCGAACTGGGCATAGTGAACGACCAGCACGGTGCCCCAACGCCGGCAGCCTTCATCGCAAAAACCACATTGGAATTGTTGGGTAAACAAGCCCCGGCTGGCCTCTACCATTTGGCCCCGGCTGGCGAAACCACCTGGTTTGGCTTCGCCCGGGCCCTGTTCGACCGGGTACCACCAGCCCCCCAACTTATCCCGATTCCCACTAACCAATACCCAACACAGGCCAAACGACCCTTGAACTCCCGCCTGAACCTCGCCAAAATCGAGCAGGTGCTGGGCAAGCCCATGCCCCACTGGGAAGACCTGTTGCAACACACCCTCAAGGACCGTTAACCATGAAACACAAGGGCATCGTACTCGCCGGTGGCACGGGCAGCCGCCTGCATCCGGTTACACTGGGCGTTTCCAAACAACTGCTGCCGGTTTACGACAAACCCATGGTCTATTACCCGCTTTCGGTACTCATGCTCGCGGGCATACAAGACATTCTCATCATCACCACCGAGCACGACCAGCCCGGCTTTCAGGCCCTACTGGGCGATGGCAGCCAGTTCGGCATTAACCTCAGCTACGCCATCCAGCCCAGGCCAGAAGGCATTGTTCAGGCCTTCCTTATCGCCGAGCACTTTATTCAACACGACCCGGTATGCCCTGATATTGGGCGACAACCTCTTTCACGGCCAGGGCTTCACCAGCCAGCTAAAAAAAGCCATGGACCAGCCAGAAGGCGGCACCCTATTTGGCTACTGGGTGAAAGACCCAGAGCGTTTTGGCATTGTGGAGCTCGACCCCGAGGGCCGCGTGCTCAGCATAGAAGAGAAACCCAAGGCACCAAAATCCCACTACGCGGTTACCGGGCTCTATTTTTACGACGAACAAGTCGTCGAGTTGGCCAAAACCATCCAGCCCTCCAAACGCGGTGAACTGGAAATCACCAGCCTGAACAACCGCTACCTGGAGCAAAACCAACTGACGGTAGAGCAACTCGGCCGGGGCTTCGCCTGGCTGGATACCGGCACCCACGACAGCCTGATCGAAGCCGCCCAATACATCCAGACCATAGAGCACCGCCAGGGCCTGAAAATCGCCTGTCTGGAAGAAATTGCCTGGAACAACGGCTGGATAAACAGCGAAGCCCTGCTGGCCAGAGCCAAAACCTTCGCCAAAACTGGCTACGGACGTTATCTGAAATCCTTGTTGGTGCTTTAGCCCCTTTTTTACCGACCGTCATTTTTAATTTGCTCTGGCCGATCTGCGCGCCAGTGCGGCGTCTGATATCCAAAACCCGACTAATACTGGCCACACTTTAACCAAAGCGGACACATGTGCGCCCCCTGAACTTCACAGCCACTGTGTCTGTGTTAACATGAACTGCATCACAATTTGCGACCAAGCCCCCTAACCACTAATTCTCTGGGCTGCAGTCACGTTCTCTGGAAATTGACGTCACCAATCCAGTGGCGGTAGCGTGTCTGAACGCTGATTGACGCGTTGTTCAACGCACTCCAGATACCAATCAGGCAACACCGCAAGACCCTAAAGGAAGCTCCAAGTTGACCAAGCGCAAAGGCATTGTGCTCGCCGGTGGCACGGGTACCCGCTTACATCCGGTCACCCTCGGTGTATCGAAAACCGGCTATGGCCGGTACATAAAAACCCTGGTGGATCAGCATCTGTGAAGGTAACAAAAACCACCTTGCCAGGCGTGAAGATCATTGAACCCCGGGTGTTCGGTGACGAACGCGGTTTCTTCTTCGAAAGCTTCAATCACAGAGACTTCGAAGCTGCGACAGGGCTGAAGGTCCGGTTTGTGCAAGACAACCACTCCCGCTCAGCACGCCATGTACTGCGTGGCTTGCACTACCAGGTACGCCAGCCGCAAGGCAAGCTGATACGCGTTGTGCAGGGTGAGGTGTTTGACGCCGTGGTGGATATTCGCCCCGGCTCGCCTACCTTTGGCCACTGGGCCGGTGAAACCTTAAGTGCCGACAATAAACGACAACTCTGGGTGCCCGAAGGCTTTGCCCACGGTTTCCTGGTACTCAGTGAAAGTGCAGAGCTACTGTACAAAACAACCGATTATTACGCCCCCGAGCATGAACGATGCATCCGCTGGGATGACCCGACCATTGGCATAGAATGGCCATTGAACGCAGCACCAGTGCTCTCAGCCAAAGACAGCACAGGCAGCCGTTTTGAGCAGGCAGAGCCCGTTAGCCCCATAAACGAAGGGGCAGACGCCCAAGCTGAGCACAGCATGAAAACCAGTACGCCGCCGCATGAGTAACGCAGTGCCAACAATCCATCCTTATTACCAGCCTGTAGAGCTTCCCTTCGAGCTGCCAACACGATTGTACGGCGCCATGCTGGTGATCTGGCTACTCAGGGTGGATCTGCAAAAGCGCTTCCCGCTTTATAACAACAAACCGGGCGATTACCTGCGGTTCCTGGGCTGGTGTACGGCCATTGGCCGACGTGAATATCAAATCCTGCGGTCTATTGAACCCTGGAACCAGGAGCTGATGGCGCCGTTACAGTTACCGGCGCTTTCCGGTGACCTCTGGCAACCTGTTTATACCATTGGCATGTACCTGGCGGGCCTGCATCGTGCCAAATACTGGAATGGCCAGATACTGGCCAATGCAAAACAGCGCCACCGGGCCGCCAGATGGTATTTCAGGGAAGGACGCCAACTGATTGGCTTAACCGAACTGCCCCAGTGGCAATTGGGGGCCATAGAAAAACAATTCACTGGTTTCGACCGCTTTATGGACCACATTGCCCTGGCAAAAGACGACAGCGAGCAACTTAACCGGTTGCGGCAGGCCAATCAGGACATCGCCATGGCCTGGGGCGAGGCGGCACCGCTCAATGCAGGCCAAACACCGGCGCCCGGCAGTAACCGGGCCAGCAAATCGCTGGCCCGTTGGCTGCCCGTACCGGTTAACAAGGCGCTACCGCTGCTTAAAAAAGGCCGCAAACAACCCACCGTGGCACAACTGACGCGCCTGGCCGATGCACTGCCACAGGGCGAGAATACACAACCTAAAAAACCCGATTCCAGGTACCCCTTTGGTGTAAACCTCTACGGTTATGCGCGGGGTGAGCTGGGCATCGGCGAAGACGTCCGAACCATTGCCAAGGCACTGGAGGCGGCCGGCATCCCGTTTTGCATCATCAACATCGAGCTGGGCAAACACATCAACCAGCACGACCGAAGCGCCGAACATTGGATTAGCAGTGCGCCACGTTACAACACCAACCTGTTCTGCATGACCGGCATAGAAATGGCCCGTTTTGCCTGCGAACAGGGCCTGGAAGCCTTAACCAACCGCTACACCATAGGCCTTTGGCCCTGGGAGCTACCGCACTGGCCAAGGGCCTGGCACCACGCCTGGAGTCTGGTCGATGAACTGTGGGGCATCAGCCATTACGCGGCCACAGCCTACCGAGAAGCGCCCGTGCCTGTGGTGACAATGCCGTTGCCTGTCCAGCTTGGTGACGTCAGTAAGCTCTCGCGCGAACACTGGAAGCTACCAGGGGCTGCTTACCTATTTGTATTCGCCTTTGACATGAATTCAACGCTAACCCGAAAAAACCCGGCCGGCGTGATCGACGCCTTTCTGCAGGCCTTTCCAAACCACGCCGACAACCAGGTTGGCTTGGTGCTGAAAATTAGCCACCTGAACCGCAGCGCACCCAAATGGCGTGAACTGGCAAAACACATAAAGCACGACCCGCGCATCCACCTGGTGGATGAAGCCCTGCGCAAACCCGACGTACTGGCGCTTTACCAGTGCTGCGACTGCGTTATCTCACTGCATCGTTCGGAAGGCTTTGGCCGAATTCTCGCCGAGGCCCAATTGCTGGGCAAACCGCTCATCACCACCGGCTACTCCGGCAATATGGATTTTTGCGCAGACCCACCGACCTTCACCGTCGGCTACACCGAAACACCCCTGCAGGAAGGTGACTACTTTTTTGGCACCGGCCAGACCTGGGCCGAGCCCGACCTGGCCGAAGCCGCCAATGCCATGCGCGAATGCGCAACTAACCCGGCGTATCGGCAAACTCAACACTACACCACCACCCGGTTCAGCCCGGAATACTGTGGCCAGGCCATCCGCAAGCGGTTAACCGAACTGGTACCAGGCATCGCAAACCGTGAAAGCACATCGCAAAGGACTCCGCATGACTGACACCCTCATTCAACCTGTTATTCTTTCCGGCGGCTCGGGCAGCCGCCTGTGGCCGCTCTCCCGGGGCGGTTACCCCAAACAGTTCCTGCCCCTGGTTGGCGAGAACAGCATGTTGCAAGCCACGGCGCAGCGGGTAAACCGGGAAGGCTTCAGTTCACCGTTGATGATCTGTAACGAAGACCACCGGTTCATCGTCGCCGAGCAACTCAGAAGCATTGACGTTACCCCGAGCCGCATCATCCTCGAACCGCTGGGCCGCAACACCGCACCCGCCGTCGCCATTGCTGCACTCAGTGCACTGCAGGAACGGGAAGATGCCCTGTTGCTGGTGATGCCGTCCGATCATGTTATTGCCGATGAAACCGCCTTCCTGGCCGCCATACAGCAAGCTAAAGCTGCCGCAGAGCAGGGCAAGCTGGTCACCTTTGGCATTACCCCGGAAAAACCGGAAACCGGCTATGGCTACATTCAGAAAGGCGAAGCCCTGGCCAACCTGGGCGGCGTTAACCAGGTGCTCCGGTTCGTGGAAAAACCGGATGCAGAAACGGCAACCGACTATCTGGCCAGTGGCGAATACCTCTGGAACAGCGGTATTTTCCTGTTCAGCGCCAAGCGCTACCTGGCCGAGCTGGAGCAACACCAGCCCGCCATGCTAACCGCCTGCCTCGCGGCCCTGGAGCAAGCAGAGCAAGACCTCAACTTCTGCCGCCTGAACGCAGAGGCTTTCGCCGCCTGCCCGGACGACTCCATCGACTACGCCGTCATGGAAAAAACCCGCGATGCCGCCGTGGTACCGGTGAACATGGGGTGGAGCGACCTCGGCGCCTGGAACGCACTGTGGGACATAAAACCCAAAGACGAGCACGGCAACGCCACCAAAGGCGATGTGTTGCTGCACGACACCCGCAACAGCTATGTGCATGCCGACCACGCCCTGGTGGCAGTTACGGGGCTGGATGACATCATCGTCATCGCCACCGACGATGCCGTACTGGTGGCCGACAAAAACAACACCCAGGACGTCAAAAAACTGGTTGAACAACTCAAAGCCAACGGTCGGGGTGAACACCACCTGCATTCAACCGTGCACCGCCCCTGGGGCAGCTACCGCGGCATAGACCTGGGCGAGCGTTACCAGGTAAAACGCATCACGGTAAAACCCGGTGAGAAACTCTCGCTGCAAATGCACCACCACCGCGCCGAACACTGGATTGTGGTCAGCGGCACCGCCATGGTTACCCGGGGTGACAGCTCATTCCTGCTGCGCGAAAACGAATCGACCTACATCAGCATTGGCGAAACACACCGGCTGGAGAACCCCGGCAAAGTGCCGCTGCACCTGATTGAAGTTCAATCGGGCAGTTACCTGGGTGAAGACGACATCGTTCGTATTGAAGATGGCTATGGCCGTGTTAAATAGACAAGTGTAAACAAAGTAGAGTTCACGCCCACTAGGGATGTTTCACCCTTTTGATCCACCTTCTATTCAATAGATTCGCTTATGACAACTCTTTGTATTACCGGTACTCCTGGTCGCGATTTCGAAAGCGTTTGCAACGTTCTTTTCAATAATGGACTAGCGCCAGCAAAACCCATTGAGCGTGAGACAACCATCAGCATCGAGGACTGGCACGGCCACGTTGCCCCTTTGCTGCGGCGTCAACAGGAGCCAGGGCGACTGTGGGAGCAGCTTGCTGGAGATCTTTTGTTGGCCAATTTCCAGCAGCCTCAATGGGGGTGGTCATCCCCGGCAAGCCTCGATGCGCTGGAGTTCTGGTGTGAACTCGAGCCCGGAATGGGTTTCCTGCTTCTGTCTTCCGATCCCCAGGAATATCTTGCATACAACCTACTGGAAGGGACAACTGAGAAGGGCGTTGGGGTAGATGAAAAAACCTGCCTGGAGCAGTGGCGGAATCAGCATGAGCGTATGCTGACATTCTATTTGGATAATCCCGAGCGATGCCTGTTGGTCAATGCACGCCAGGCCCGCGCCAATCCTTCAGCACTTGCAGAAAAACTCAAAGAACGCTGGGGAGTAGAGCTGGATTTATCGTCATCTTATTTTCCCGTGCTCGCGGGTAACTCACAGCAAGAAGCTCCAATCACACTGGCTCATTACGTTGCGGAAAAAACGCTGGTGGACCATGGGAAAGGGCTAGCACCGCTGCGAGCAGAGTTGCAGGCTGCACAGCTCCCCCTGGCAGAACCTGATGTTGAAGCAGACCTGGAAGGCAATATACTAGGGTCTGCGAATCTATCTCTTACCTCAATTCTGCGTGATTATCAGCAACGCTGTGCCAGGGACCTCTCCGACAGCGAGCGAAAAGCACTTGAAACGCTCCGCCGGGAAAACGAACAACTTTTAGCTAAACTTCGCTATGTTCAGGAACAGTTGGAAGCAACCACAGAAAAACAGCAGGGTCTCGAACAGCAGCTAGAAGAGTTCAAAGCGCTTCCTACCGTTAGCCCTGAGGAGTTGGCCGATCTTGAGGAACAGCGCCTCGTAGAGAGTGAGATGCTGCTTCTCCAGTTGCACCAGGTTCAGGAGGAACTGGAAGCAAGCTTGCTCAAGCAGCAAGAAAGTGCAGAAGCTTTGGCCGAAAGCGCAGAAACTGCTCAGCGTGCGAGCGCCGAGAGCAAGCAGCTCCGCGAAGACCGACAGCAAGTTGAACACCAGCTTCAAGAGTCCACCGGACATAACGAAGAGTTGCTTCTTCAGCTGAACCAAGTACAGGAAGAACTGGAGCATTACTGCCTGAAATTTCAGGAAGTGAGCCAGGAAGCAAATAAACTCAAAGACGAAAATCGCAAATTGTCTGTCCAAAAGGAGCTGGCTCAGAAGCAGATCGAGACACCTTCTGGGTGGTTGTCACGGCTCGGCACTCGTAAGCCAGAGCCAAAAGTGTCCAAGCTTGCCTATAAAAAAATTCAACTGAAACGCGAGCTAATCAATCCGGACTATGAACATCTCTGGATTACGCTGAGAGATGCAACCTTCCGAGGCCAGTACGCTTCAAATTGGCACTTTCGACTTTCATGTGCAGGCATCAAACCCAAGGAATTTGGTAAGCAGCCTAAATTGGAAATTCCGGAACAGCCTAATCAACTCCTTCAAAACTGGTTTGAAGAAAGCGAAAACGAGCACGGCAAGAAATTGGAGCTAAGGTTCGCACTGCCCAACGCCATGGATTCCGCCGTTTGGAAGCAGATAACCAACGATGACCAGGAATTTATTAAATCGCTGATAGAGCAGCTTCCGGAACTGTTGAATGAATTGAAGGAAACGGGCTGCCATATCTCTCGGGATTGGGCGGAATGGCAGAAGCTAGCAGCAGATATGAAGCACATACATAAGAAAAAAACCAGGAAGTAGCCGATGCAATTCAGCCCTGTTTTCTCCAGGCCAGTATCCGAGAGCCGGTTGGCTACCGCCGAGTGCGCATATTATAAACAACGGGATTCGCAAGATGTCTCAGAACAACGGCACTAAGCCCTATCACTCACTCATTCACCTAGGTTGTGGCGTTGCGCCTAACATTGATGAATACCTCGCTCTCGCCGAGCACGTTTGGCTGGTTGATGCCGATTCGCAGGTCCTCGATAACCTGGGCACGATAGTCCAGGAACTCGAAAACGTGCATATTGTTCAAGCCCTTGCCGATACTGAGCAGCGCTCCGGAATTTTGTATCGCTATAGCCTGCCCTGGGCCAACGGACCAATTCCAGTAGACGACGCAACACAACGGCTCTATCCTGGCTTGCGTAGCCAGGGCATCGAAGAGCAACCCACCACAGCAGTCGATACGGTACTCTCGCAATGCCTGCCAGAAGCCGAAGACCAGGTTGCTCATTTGCTCCTGCTGGATGTTGGTAACTACAACGCTACGCTTTTACAAGCGCTGGAAAATAGCGGTTTACTCGGCCGACTAGCCACGGTAATCGTGTTGCCTGCACACCGTCGTCAACAGCCAGTGCCTGTGCCGCCAAGCCTGCTCTCTGCAGAAACATCGCCAAATGGCTTGACCTTACCCAGCAACAGCCAGGTTCTGGCACGACACCCTCTCCTGCTCAAGTTGGAACATGCAAAAAACCAACTTGCTGAGTGCGGCCAGCAAGTTGATAAAACAAAACGCTCAGTTATAAAACAAGCTGATGAATATGCCCAGTCATTAACTATCGAGCAAGAAAAATCCGCTCAGTTGGAAAAAGAGCGTGATCAGTATTTGCATCAGCGAGATGATTTGAAGCTCCAGTTAGAAGCAGCAATTAAAGAGCGTGACGATGCGTTGCATCAAAATCATCTAAATTATCAGGCCAAGAGCGCTGCAGAAAATCGTGTCTCGGAACTTCAAGATAAGTTGATAGAAGCTAACAAGTTAGCAGAGTCTCTACCCATCTCTTTGGAAGACAAGAATCCGGAAACGAACCTTACAGATGGTTTTTACCGAGCGCTTGAGGATAAGTTTCGCGGGGCTCGGGAGGACATCAAGCAGCGGGTTAGCGTGTACCTCTCGTTTGTGCAACCTATCGCAGAGCGAAACCCCGGCGTGCCAGCGTTAGACCTCGGATGTGGGCGAGGTGAGTGGCTGGAAGTACTCAAAGCAGCGGAGATTGCCGGCCATGGAATCGATCAGGATGCCGGAATGCTTGACGGCTGCCAAGTACTTGGCCTGAGTGTTGAGCAAGGCGATGCGATTGCGTACCTGGGTGCACAGCCTGATGCCAGCCGTATTTGCATCAGTCTGATACATGTAGTCGAGCACATTCCTTTTGATTCGCTTCGCGAAATAGTGGCAGAGGCGAAACGTGTGCTTGTGCCCGATGGGATTTTGATTATGGAAACTCCCAACCCAGAAAATTATACGGTCGGGAGCTGCAATTTTTACATGGATCCAACCCACCGCAATCCGCTTCCGCCACCGTTGCTGGCCTTCGTGCCGGAGTATTACAGCTACGAGCGTGTGAAAGTGCTCCGGCTGCAGGAAACTTCTATGCTTCACGACAAACCAGGTTACGAGCTTAGCGATTTACTCAGGGGGGTCAGTCCCGATTACGCCGTCATCGCACAAGTCAAACAAACTACAACAGAGACATCGGCAGGCCAGCGAGAGCAGATCGCCTGGGAGCAGTATTACGGACTGTCACTGGACGACATGATTCGACGCAACGCCCAGATAGACTAAAAGAATGGACAAGAATATGGATTTGAATGTGGACATTGAACAGCTACGCAGGAAACACAAGACCGAGCTAGTAGAAAGAGCCTTGAGTGTCTTTCAACTCGCGACTGCCGGTGATGAGGTCAAGAGCTACTGGATCGAATGCCTGCTGAAAGGTCATGATGTGCGAGATTTTCTCGAACGCCTGAAGGCGGGAGATTGGCTGCCAAGCGATCAGGCCGTGCCTTCTGACTTGAATGCCACCAGTGCTTTTGGCGGCCTGCATGTCATCGATGAGAACCTCGAACTTTATGCCGGCCTGAAACGTAAGCTCAAGGTGAGGCTGGAGAATACCTTGGGGTACACACTTAAAACGACGTATGAAGAGCCGCTCTTTATTGCCTATCACTGGTACAGTGTTGATGGTGAAGTCTACGAGTTCGATGGGGCGCGAACACCGCTACGCGAACCCGTTGAGACAGGCGGTCATGTCGAGTTACCCATCAATCTGACACCACCAGACGAGCCTGGCGACTATGAGCTGATGGTGACCATGGTGCATGAAGGGCGTTGTTGGATGGAAGATGCTGGGCTGGATGTTCATCGCATCAACTGCACAGTACAAGACTACGATGGACGGGGCCTCTCCCGCCATGCTTTGGCAGTCTTTAAACAGCTGCAGACGGCAGAGCAGGGGGTTGTGCACTGATGCGTATCGTCATAGACATGCAAGGAGCCCAAACTGAGAGTCGCTATCGAGGCATTGGGCGGTATACTCTTTCGCTTACCCAGGCCATCGTCCGCAACCGAGGCCGGCACGAGATCATTCTCGCCCTGAATGGGCTGTTTCCGGAAACCCTTGAGCCCATCCGCGCAGCTTTCGATGGCCTATTGCCTCAGGCTAATATCCGTGTCTGGCATGCCCCAGGGTCCGTACGCGAGGTGATTCAAGATAATACCGAAAGGCGTCACGCCGCCGAACTGACACGCGAAGCGTTTATCCGTAGCCTGCAGCCCGATCTGGTGCATATTCCCAGCTTATTTGAGGGCTATGGCGATGATGCAGTACTTAGCATCGGGCGATTGGACAAGACCACGCCGGTCAGTGTGACGCTGCACGATCTGATTCCCCTGCTCAACCCGGAAGAGTATCTCGACGCCAATCCCCCTTTCGCCGCCTACTATCGCAATAAGGTGACGCACTTGAAGCGAGCGGCGCTGTACCTGAGCATATCCGACTCGGCCAGCCAGGAGGCCTACGACTGCTTGGGTATTTCGGAAAACAGAGTGGTCAACACCTCGGAGGCGGCGGACTCCATGTTTCGTCGCCTGGAAATCAACGCCCAACAGCGCGTTGCGCTGCTGGGGCGGCTAGGCATCGACAGGCCTTTCTTGCTGTACAGTGGTGGTGGCGACGAGCGCAAGAACCTGCCGCGCCTGATCGAGGCCTATGCACGCCTGCCTTCCGCCCTACGAAAGGGCCACCAGTTGGTCTTCGCCGGGCGTATTCCCCACGGTATCGTCGTTCAACTCCAGGAGCATGCCCGGTGGGTGGGGTTGCGGGAGGACGAGTTCATCTATACCGGCTACATCAGAGATGACGAATTGGTGCTTCTCTATAACCTCAGCCACCTGTTTGTCTTCCCGAGCTGGCATGAAGGCTTCGGCCTGCCGGCACTGGAGGCCATGGCCTGTGGCGCTCCAGTGATTGGCGCCAATACTTCCAGCCTGCCGGAGGTGATTGGCCACCCCCAGGCACTGTTCGATCCCCTCGATGTGCAGGCTATTTCCGACAAGCTGCGCGAGGTGCTAGAGCAGCCAGCACTGCGCCAGGCACTGCAGGAGCACGGTGCCCAGCACGCCCTCAGGTTTACCTGGGAGCGCTCCGCCCAGCGGGCCATCAACGCCTGGGAGCGGCTAGTCAACCCGTCTCCCGCCGGCAAGGTAAGCAATGATAACTCCGCCGCCGATCCGCAACTTATCCCAGCCCTAATGCCCTTTGTTGAAAGCTGGAGCAATGGGGCTAAAAGTGAACTCTCTACCGCGATTGCCCTCAATCAGCAGGCCGGCACGACGCGTCAGCTGCTGCTAGATGTCTCCGAGATTTGCCACAACGATGCCGCCACCGGCGTGCAGCGCGTGGTGCGCAGCTACCTGAAGGAGCTGCTGGTGCAACCGCCGGTTGGTTTCCGGGTCGAGCCCGTTTATGCCTCTCGGGAGGAGGGCTACCATTACGCGCGCCGCTTCACCGCCCGCTTTCTTGGCCACGAGCCGTCGCTGGATGATGCGCCAGTATATTGGCAGCGGGGCGATCTCTTCTTCGGTCTGGACATGCAGCACCATGTGCAGCTGGCGCGGCAGGCACAGCTGCACGCCATGCGCATGGATGGGGTTGTGGTTAAGTTCCTGGTCCATGATCTGCTACCGATTCAGTTGGATGGCCTGTTCGTCGACCCTGAAGCCAAGGCACTCCATGAACAGTGGCTGGCGATGCTGGCCGGCTTCGATGGCGCGCTGTGCGTTTCGGAGGCGACCGCCGATGCCTACCGAGAGTGGATGGATCAAGCCCGGGTGCACTGTTCGCCGGGCTTCCAGCTCGACTGTGTGCACAACGGTGCGGACATCGAGGGCTCACAGCCTTCCACGGGCCTACCTAACGAGGCTGACGCGGTGCTCGCCAAGCTGATGGCGCGCCCCACGCTGCTGGGGGTTTCGACTCTGGAGCCGCGCAAGGGGCAGCATCAGATGCTGGAGGCCGTTGAGTGGTTATGGGTAGAGGGTCACGACGTCAACCTGGTGTTGGTCGGCCGCCAGGGGTGGCATATCGAGGCGCTGGTCGAAACGCTGCGCACTCACCCCGAACGTGGCCAGCGGCTGTTCTGGCTGGAGGGTATCAGCGATCAGTACCTGGGGGAGGTCTACCGGGCCAGTGCCGCGCTGATCGCAGCCAGCCTCAACGAGGGCTTTGGCCTGTCGCTGATCGAGGCGGCACACTACGGGGTGCCATTGATCGCACGAGACATCCCAGTATTCCGCGAAGTGGCCGGCGAACACGCCAGCTATTTCAGAGCCGACAGCGGTGAAGGGCTGGGCCAGCATCTTGCTGGTTGGCTAGCCCAATACCGGCAAGGCCGCCACCCCAGGGTGGAGGGGTTGACCTGGAATACCTGGGCGCAAAGTGCTGAGCTGCTCAAGCAGGCGCTGGTGGAGCGCCACTATGCACGACATCAGTTGCTGGTAGATGTGTCGGAACTTGCCCAGCGTGACGCCCGCAGCGGTATCCAGCGTGTGGTGCGCAGCGTACTCAGGGAGTGGTTGACCCAACCACCCGAAGGCTATCGCGTTGAGCCGGTGTGTGCCGCACCGGATGAAGGCTATCGCTATGCCCGCGCCTTTACCCACGCCTTCATGGGATGGCCGGGCGAGCCGGGCGAAGACAGCCTGATCGACCACTCCCCCGGCGATGTCTTCTTCGGCTTGGACATGCAGCCCAAGGTGCAGATTGCTCATGAGGCTTTTTACCAGCGCCTGCGCGGCGAAGGCGTGACCGTGAAGTTCCTGTTGCATGACTTGCTGTCCATCCAGATGCCGGAGTTTTTCCCGCCCGGCAACGAGGAGGGCTTCACCTGCTGGCTGGAAACCATAACCGCTACCGACGGCGTGATCTGCGTGTCACGCACGGTCTCGGAAGAGTTGGAGGAGTGGGTAGCTCAGCACGGCCCAGAGCGCTTGCGCCCCCTGCAAATCGGTTGGTCCCATAACGGCGCCGATATCGACGGCTCTTCACCTAGCATCGGCATGCCGGAAGATGCCCCGGAGGTACTCGCCAAGCTGGAAGCCAGGCCGAGCTTCCTGATGGTGGGTACCCTGGAGCCGCGCAAGAGCCATGCGGATACACTGGATGTGTTCGATGCCCTCTGGGCGCAGGGGGAAGACGTCAACCTGGTGATCGTCGGCAAAATAGGATGGAAAGTCGAACAACTGGCGGCGCGGATCAAGAATCACTCTGAATATAACCGCCGACTGTTCTGGCTCGCGGGTATCAGTGATGAGTATCTGGACAAGGTTTACAGCACCTGCTCTTGTCTTATTGCTGCCTCCTATGGCGAAGGTTTCGGCCTGCCGCTGATTGAGGCGGCTCAGGTCGGCATGCCGATTATCGCGCGTGACATCCCGGTATTCCGCGAGGTGGCGGGGGAGCATGCGACTTACCTGCCACGTGATATGCAAGTTGGGGCGGCTCAACAAGTCATCACTCAGTGGCTGGTAAAACATCGGCATGGTGCAGTTCACTCCAGCGAGGCTCTTTCATGGCTAACCTGGCAGGAAAGTGCAAGAACATTACTCGAAAAGATTTATCGACATTAGGCATCAGTTAATGATTATACAAATTAGTTCACATCGTCGGTCTGGTACGCATGCACTGATCGACCTTGTTCGCTCAAGATTTTCTATTGAAAATGATTTTTTTCATCTCGAAGATGTGCTTGATTGGCCCTTGGCGAAACTGGAAGAATCATCAATAATTGTCAAGACCCATGAGCCAGAGCCAGAGAAAAAATTACACCATTTTATCAAACTGGGCCATGTGTCAGAAGAAAAAGCACAAGATATTTCTGATAAAACGATTAATATTCATGCCTATCGCCATCCTCGTAATGTTTTTAGGTCATTGTATTATTTTAATATCAAAGGCCATGAGCCAGTCTTTCAGATTCCTGAAAAAATGTTATTTCTTGAATTCCTGAAGCAAGAAGGAGTTCAGGACGCTGATCCAAATGAAAATCGTGTTCAATTCTGGCAGCGATGTGTGCGTAACTGGGCCATTAGAGAAGACGTGTTAGCCTTGAAGTATTACGACATTGCCTCGGGAACAGAAGAAATAGTAAACGCATTGTCAGAGCACCTGCAGTTGGCGCCAGTATCACACAAGGGTATTTCCCAAGAAAGCACGGCAATCGGGCGTGAAACAACGAAAACAATGGGTGGAAGATCGCTATGGACCTCAGAGTCTGAGTTGTTCTATGAGGGTGAGATCGATCATGAACTTTTGCAACAGATTCAGATAGAGGAAAGTTAATGGACGCGATTCTCCATCTTGGGACAGAGAAAACCGGTACCTCTACTATTCAGCGGTTTCTCAAGCATAACCGGGAATCGTTAATGGCGCAGGGGTTTTATTTTATGAAATCCACCGGGCCAGCGGATGACCGTAAGTTAAGTGTTTATTGTCTTATGGATGGCCAGTTTGATGATTACCATAAAAATAATTTGATCGATTCCGAAGAAAAAAAAGCAGAATTCGAAAAGAGTTTAGAAAAAGATGTCGAAACTGAGCTAAGTCAGTTACCAGCCAGTGTACATACGGTTATTTTCTCAAGCGAACATCTTCATTCTCGTGTTAGAGAACTCCTACAGCGCGATAAATTAAAGTCATTTCTTGAAAGGTTCTTTGGAAAAATAAAGCTTGTTAGCTACCTTAGGCCTCAAGTTGAGATGGCCGTATCTCATTATTCGACTTATCTTAAAACGCAGGGCGTTGGGGAACTTGGAGAGTATCTTAAACAGTGCCACCAAGATAACTACTATTATGATTACTTTAAGTTTCTGTCGGGTTGGCAGGAAAGCTTCCCATTGAGCCCATTGATCGTCCGTATCTTTGGGCGAGATGAGCTGGTAGATGGCGATGTCGTTGCTGATTTTTGTAATGTTGTAGGGCTTAATTTCACGAAGCTAGAAGTGATTTCAATTGCGAATGAGTCAGTCACTCCTACGGGACAGGAACTGCTTAAACTGATAAATAAATACTTCCCAGTATCAGTTGAAGGGATTGGACAGAATACGGCCAGGGTAGCATTTGTTCAGATTATCAGCAGCATGTACTCTGGCCCTGGGTCTAAACCAGGGAAAGAACTGGCTGAGCAGATGCAAGGACAGTTCGATGATATTAATGAAAAAGTTCGAAAGAAATGGTTTTTCGATCGAGATAGCCTATTTCAAATGGATTTTGATAAATTTTCCATTTCCGGTAATGTGGATTGGGCTGTTGTTGAATTTTTTGATAAATTTATTTCTGAGTATCGCAAGAAAAATCCAGTGCAGCTAGCAGGGCTTACGCCAAGGTTAGTAGATAACCTAAGAGATTTTGCTTTAAGAGCTGAAGCCGATGGAGACATATCAAAAGCTTTATCCATAATGGAGATTGCAAGGGTTTTGAGGCCAGATGGGCCAAAAATAAATAAGAAAGTAAAAGAATATAATCAGCTAATCAAAAGTCCTGTATTTGAGAATCAAGGGGATCGGCGTAGGTTCTATTTGAGCAACAATGAAAGAGTGGCCATTTACTTCGATAAAGGCATAAGTAGCAGTGGTGGAGATGATTCTTTGAAGGAGGGGTTTATAGCTGGCAAGCCTTTTCTGTTTAATCTAGATAGTGTGACAAAAGGATCCGTTCCGCCAACACCTTTAATTCAAAATTATGTTGATGACTTTATAGTGTTCTTAGAAGTTGTTGGGTCGTCAGTAATTCCAGTTCAACTTGGTGATCTTGAGTTGGATTCAGGATGTCCGTCCGGTTTGGTTTTTAAAAAAGCAAGGAGCATAGACGGTAAAGGTATTATTTTAAAGCTGAATAAAAAGCGCCATTGGGATTTTTATGAGAATTTTGATCGTTTTGGTTGGAAGGAAAAAAATAATGGAGTGATTTGGAGAGGCGCACCAACTGGTATTAAAAACGTGTCGGGCTATAGCTGGGATCATAATAATCGATATGTTTTTGTCAATAAATATTTCGTAGATTATGATATAGGATTTTCTAAAGTGGGAAAGCAAGGAGATGAATCAATAACCCCATTGGTTCGAGGCGTGATTCCTAGGGGCATGCAGCTAAAAAGTAAATACCTAATCAGTTTAGAAGGCAACGATGTTGCAACTAACTTGAAATGGATACTTGCCTCTAATAGTGTCCCCATAATGGCTGCTCCAACGAAAGAAAGCTGGCTTCTTGAGTCGCAGTTAATACCTTTTGTTCATTACGTGCCACTCAATGATGAGTTGGATAATCTGGATGAGGTCTATGAATGGTGCTTAAATAATGATGAACACTGTCGACAAATAGCAGAAAATGGTAAGCGATACATGGATATGTTTTTCGATGAGGAGAATGAGAAGGAGATTTTTAGGATGATATATGAAAAATATAAAAGCATTTTTTGTTAAGCCTTGTGTGATATGTTTTTAAAGTAGTATAAATTTTTTAGGATATTCTTATGAGAAAACCAAAAATAACATTTCCTGAGCTCGTAGCTCAAGAAGTTGAAAAGTACTACGAAATGGCCGACATTATTTTAGAGTATGGTAGTGGTGGTTCTACTTATTTGGCTGCTAAACTGGATGGGAAAGTAATATATTCCGTTGAAAGCGACGCGTCTTGGTTATGCAATCTAGGTCTTCAGATTCGATCTTCAGATCCGCGTTCTCATCCCTACTTGTATTATGTGGATATTGGAAATACTAAAGAGTGGGGGCATCCAGCTGATGATGCCAAATACAGAAATTGGCCTAATTACTCTAACGCGATATGGAGAGAAGAATTTTTTGAACAACCCGATGTCGTGCTGATCGATGGAAGATTTAGAAAGGCATGTTTTTTAGCCACGCTGGGAAACTGTAAGAAAGATATGGTGGTTCTTTTCGATGATTATGGTGAGAGGAAAAACTACCATGATGTTGAAAGATTTGTTACGCCCGTGAAATTCATAGAGAGAATGGCTGTTTTCGAGATTAGTCCTGGCTTGGTTGATGCAGAAGCAGCGCTGCACTGTGCTGAGTGGCTGTACAATCCTGCGTAAATCACTTTTTATATCACATATTGCGTCCCAAGTAATTGACATCTGCTCTAAGTATGTTTCATGTCTTTATGGTTAATACCAACACACTGCACAATTTGCTTCAGGTTGCCGGGCTTTACGGCATCACATACTTGCTCAACGCGAGCAGGGACTGAATACTTCCTTCGATTGGCCTTGTTGATATGCTTGGGCATGGCTTACGTGGTTATGGGCGATTGGGCCAGCACCTCGGCCAGTGAGTGGCCGGCGTGCTTGTTCGCTGCATAACCCGACATGACACCCACTTTAATAAATTTTGTCACGAACCCGTTGTTTGAGATTTAAAGCTCAACTCAAAACTCGACGAAAATCTGGAATTCAGAGGATTTCCAGCCTGACATCGTTAGAATCTGGGTTTTATGACACGGTGGGCCCTCAGGGTGTCCTGTGACAGGTGTTCTTGAAGGGAATTATCAGGTCAGTAGGGTGGCCGGCCTTAGGTGGGGTGTTCGCTGGTATCCAAACTTCTGATACTGGGCATTTATTGATAGTGCAGTGCCCACCAGGCCTTTGAATTGGCATTCGAAGTTCTGGGTGTTGTATACCCAGTGTTCTGAGTCGATGTTGAGGCGTTCGAGTATCGGCGTTTGCTTCTGGTCTATGCTGCCGCGTTTGTCCTGGCGGATATGCCGGCCAGTCCAGTCGACCAGTTCCAGGTAGTCTTGCAGTCGAAAAGGTAGCCCCGCAGGCATACCTTGGCGGGGATAACCGAAAAAGGGAAACAGGGGCTGGGGTTGTTTGGGTTCGGGTGAGTCCGGGTCATAGGTGTCAATGGCCATTTCTTTTAACCCACTTTTGGCCAATAAAATTGACCCACCCAA
>NZ_JBBECH010000014.1:0-6546 GCF_040881935.1 Saccharospirillum sp.
TATTCGATGCCCATATTCTGGTGGGCGTTGCTACTCATATTATTGTTCTCCGTCAATTTGGGCTGGACGCCTGTATCCGGTCGACTGGATGTGTATTTCTGGGTTGATGAAGTGACCGGCTTTATGCTGATAGACACCCTGCTATCGGAAGAAGACGGGGCTTTCCTGTCTGCACTGCAACATCTGATCTTGCCGTCTATTGTACTGGGCACTATTCCGATGGCCGTCATCGCCCGTATGACCCGCTCCTCAATGCTGGAAGTATTGGGAGAAGATTACATCCGCACCGCAAGAGCCAAAGGCCTGTCCAAACCACGAATTATCGTCAAACACGCCTTACGCAACGCGCTCATTCCGGTGATCACCGTAATGGGATTGCAGGTGGGGCTATTGCTCAGTGGTGCCATTCTGACCGAAACCATTTTCGCCTGGCCTGGCATCGGCAAATGGCTGGTTGAATCCATCGGTCGGCGCGACTACCCCGTGGTTCAGGGCGGTCTGTTGCTGATTGCGACCATCATCATTCTGGTCAACCTGCTGGTCGACCTTATGTACGGCGTGGTTAACCCACGCGTACGTCACAGCAAGTAAGGAGCCAGCACATGACAATGACTTCCAATACCCAGAATCTGGTTCAGTTGCCACAAACGCCTCTGGCCGAATTCTGGTCGTACTTTATTCAGAACCGGGGCGCCTTGATTGGCCTCTGTTTTATCGTCTTCATCGTTCTTCTGGCGATCTTTGCCGATCTGGTCGCACCGCATCACCCGCATGAACAGTTCCGGGACTTCATTCTGGCGCCACCTGCCTGGACCGAAGGCGGTAACGCCCAGTTCTGGCTCGGCACCGACGGCGTCGGCCGGGATATTCTGTCGCGCCTGATTCATGGCGCCCGGCTATCGCTGTTGATTGGTCTGGTTATTGTGACCGTCTCATTGGTACTGGGCATCTGCCTTGGGCTCATCGCCGGTTATTTTGGTGGTTTTGTCGACATGGCCATTATGCGCTTTGCCGACATTTTGCTGTCGATGCCAGCGCTGCTGTTGGCCATCGCCATCGTCGCCATTCTGGGCCCGAGCATTGTCAATTCAGGGCTTGCGCTGTCACTGGTGTACCTGCCGCACTATGTCCGGCTAACCCGGGCTTCAGTGCTGTCCGAAATCAATAAAGACTATGTGATTTCTTCCCGCGTAGCCGGTGCCGGTGCCTTACGTCTGATGTTTATCGTCATTCTGCCAAATTGCCTGGCACCATTGATTGTGCAGGCCACACTCGGTTTCTCCAACGCCATTCTGGATATGGCGGCACTCGGTTTTCTCGGTCTCGGCGCACAGCCGCCTTTGCCCGAATGGGGTTCAATGCTGGCAACCGCACGGGAATTCATTCAGAGCGCCTGGTGGGTCGTGACCTTCCCCGGCCTGATCATTCTGGTGACCGTGCTGGCGTTTAACCTGATGGGTGATGGCCTGCGCGATGCCCTCGACCCGAAACTGAAACAATAGGAGACCGACATGACAGAGACTGATAAGAGCCTCCTGGTCGTACATAACCTGTCGGTGGCCTTTGGTACTCATGGCAATCCGTTCAAGGCCGTCGACCGCATCAGCTTTCACATTGAAGAAGGTGAAGTGCTGGGCATCGTCGGTGAATCCGGTTCGGGCAAGAGTGTTTCGTCACTGGCACTGATGGGCCTGATCGACTTTCCGGGCCGCGTTACGGCTGATGAACTGCGCTTTAAAACGACCGATTTGCAGACCCTGAATGAAAAAGCCCGGCGCAAGATCACCGGCGATGAAATTTCGATGATTTTTCAGGACCCGATGACCTCCTTGAACCCCAGCTACACCGTGGGCGATCAGATTATGGAGGCCATTGAAGTCCATCAGGGCGGGCGCAAGAAAGAACGCTTGGCCAAGGCCATCGACCTGCTGCGTCAGGTGGGCATTCCGGCGCCGGAAAGCCGCATCAACAGTTACCCGCATCAACTCTCTGGTGGCATGAGCCAACGGGTGATGATTGCCATGGCCATCGCCTGCGATCCGAAATTGTTGATCGCCGATGAACCGACCACCGCGCTGGATGTAACCATTCAGGCGCAGATCATTGAACTGCTGCTGAAACTGCAGCGCGAAAAGCAAATGGGGTTGATGCTGATCACTCACGACCTGGCGCTGGTCGCCGAAGCCGCCGACCGGGTCGTGGTGATGTATGCGGGCCAGATTGTCGAAAGCGGACCTGCGAGCGAAATTTTCAAGGCGCCCAAGCATCCCTACACCCAGGCGCTGATGAACTCACTGCCTGAATCATCAAAGGGTAAGGACCGCCTGAATGCGTTGCCCGGTGTGGTACCAGGGGCCAACGACCGGCCGAACGGCTGCCTGCTGAACCCGCGCTGCCCTTACGCCACCGAACGCTGCCAGGTCGAAGAACCCGGGCAACTGGGCCCGCTGGGTCGCCAGGTGAAATGTTTCTACCCGCTGGATGAATCCGGGAGACCGACGTATGAGTGAACAGGTAATTAGCCAGACATCCTCCGCAGAACCGACAAAAAAAGTACCGATCATGAGCGGCGTCGGCCTCAAGCAGCATTACCCGGTCAAGCAGGGGTTTATGAAACCCATGGGTCTGGTGAAGGCGCTGGACGGGGTTAATTTTTCAGTCGAAGCGGGTAAGACGCTGGCGGTCGTCGGTGAATCTGGCTGCGGCAAATCAACTCTGGCGCGTTTGCTAACCATGATTGAACTGCCCACCGAAGGAGAACTGAACTTCGAAGGGACTAACCTGCTGACGCTCGACCGGGAAACCCGCAAGGAACTGCGCCAGCGTATTCAGATCATCTTCCAGAACCCTTACGGCTCACTGAACCCACGCAAAAAAGTCGGGTCCATTCTGGAAGAGCCGCTGGTGATCAACGGCAAGCTGACCAAGGCCGAACGCAAGGAACGCGCGCTGAACCTGCTGCAAAAGGTGGGGCTGAAGCCCGAACACTACGACCGCTACCCGCACATGTTCTCGGGCGGGCAGCGCCAGCGTATTGCCATTGCCCGCGGCCTGATGATGAACCCCAAAGTGGTGGTTGCCGACGAACCGGTCTCGGCTCTGGATGTGTCGGTTCAGGCGCAGGTGCTGAACCTGATGATGGACCTGCAGCAGGAGCTGGATCTGGCCTATGTGTTTATCTCACACGATTTGTCGGTGGTTGAACACATCGCCGACAAGGTGATGGTGATGTATCTCGGCAAGGTGGTGGAGTACGGGGTCACTGAAGACATCTTCACACACCCCCAACACCCTTACACCCGGGCGCTGTTGTCGTCGACACCGCGCATTGACCCAGAGCACCGTATTGAAAAAATCCAGCTAACCGGTGAATTGCCGTCGCCATTGAATCCACCCAGCGGCTGCGCCTTTCACGGGCGGTGCGAATTTGCCAACGAGCGCTGCAAGGTCGAAACCCCGATCCTGAAAGATCAGAACGGCGAATCCTCCGTCGCCTGCTTCGGGATCGATGAACACCGTCTGCCGTACATCAATCGCTGACCACCTGGGCCGCAGCCATTCAGCTGCGGCCTGCCTTGCCGGTTAAATGACCCACTCGACTGCCCAGGCTCTACAACGGCCATTACAGGCTATTCGGGCTGCACCAACCTCTGCAAATCAGCCGCAACAGCACTGCCAGAATCAGCATAGGTCAGGCCCTTACGCGCAATCTCTGTGGCGCCAATAGCATCCCCCTGACGGTTCTTGAGTTCGGCCAGTTGCAAGTACAGATCCGCCGCCTGAGGTTCCATCCGCAGTGCCCGTAAAACCAACGCTTCGGCCTGGCTCCACTGACCAACGGCGGCCCGCTCCCGGGCCGAACGCTGCAATGAATCGACCAGGTCATCACGACTGGGCGGCGTGCTGTCTGGAAGCTGCCCGGTCCGCTCTTCCTGGCGCTGCCAGGTGCTCAATCGCTGATCGTCGGGTGCCTGGTCAGGCACCGAGACACATCCGGAAAACCAACACAGGGCCACCAATACGCTCAGCAGGCGGGCCCAGTGGTGGCCGTTAGGGTGCGTTAATTGAACAGTCGCTGCCAAAAGCCACCTCCGCTATCGTCGGGTGATTGAGGATCGGCATCACAGCCACGCCGGTCAGCAGGCTCCGTCCCGGCCAGAAACGGCAACTCCCGGGCGCCGTCACAGCGCTCACTGACCTGTGCACCACGCGCGTTGACCGGCACTTTGACCACGGTGGCCGGCTGCCCGCGCCGCTCCTGGTTCGGCTTCAAACCAGCCATGATGTCTGCCCATATTGGCAGGGCGCCGGTGGAACCGGTCAGCGGTGTTGGTTCGTTACCATCGCGACCCACCCAGACTACCGCCTGACGGTCACTGCTGTAGCCGGCAAACCAGGCATCCCGGTTGTCGTCGGTGGTGCCGGTCTTGCCCGCCAGCCACCAGCTCTGCGGCAAGCGCCACTGCAAACTGCGTGCGGTTCCCTCAAGGGTGACCCGGTGCAGGGCTTCCTGAATCAGATACATCTGTTCGGGTGCAAAGCGTTGTTCAACCCGCAAATCAAACCGCTGCAGCACACCGTTGTCCGGGTGCACCACGGCACGTATAGCGTTCAGCGGGCTGTAAAAGCCATTACCCGCTATGGTCTGGTACATCTGCGCAACGTGAAACGGCGACAAATCCACCGCGCCCAGCATGACGGCTGGTACGGCTGGCAACCGTTCATCGACCCCGAGACGGTCGATCACATCAAACACCTCGGCCAGGCCCACTTCCATGCCCAGGCGCGCGGTGGCCTGGTTGTAGCTGTTGGAAAACGCATCTACCAACAAAGGTGAGCCATGACTTTCCAAATCGAAATTTTTCGGCTCCCAGACATCACCATCGGCTGAGGCTACCTGCACCGACGCATCGCTGACTGGCGACGCCAGGGTATAGCCAGCTTCCAGTGCGGCCAGATAGACCGCCGGTTTCATCAGGGAACCTACCTGGCGGCGCGCGTCCAGCGCCCGGTTAAACCCGGCCAGCTCGGGTTCACGACCGCCGGTAATGGCCAGCACATCGCCAGTGGACGGCCGCGTTACCACGGCTGCGCCTTCAAGCGTATCATCTGCCAGGCTGTAACTGCGCTCCAGCGCGGCAAGGCCAGTCGGCAACACGGTTTCCAGGTGGTTCTGTGCCAGAGGGTCGAGCGTGGTAAAAATAGTCAGCCCCTCGGCCAGTAAATCCTGACGCCGGTACCCCTGATCGAGTTGCCTGCGGACCAAATCCATAAAGGCGGGGTAGCTGGCATCACCGGGCACCGCGCTGACATCAAGACCAGAGGCCAGCGCGCGGTCGTATTCATTTTGGGTAATCACACCGGCTTCGCGCCAGACCGACAGCACCACATTGCGACGGGCCATCGCCTGGTCCGGATTGCGCCGGGGGTTGTAATACGAAGGCCCCTTAATCAGCCCAACCAGCAATGCCTGCTGATGAATAGTGAGCGAACGCAGCGGGCTACCAAAGAAAAACTGAGCGCCCAGCCCAAACCCGTTGATTGACCGGCGCCCTTGCTGGCCGATGTAAATCTCGTTGATGTAGGCTTCGAGAATCTCTTCCTTGCTGTAATGCCACTCCATCAACAGCGCCATCAACGCTTCGTTGCCTTTGCGCCACAGCGTCTGATCAGCGGTCAGGAACATATTCTTGACCAACTGCTGGGTTAGCGTACTTCCGCCCTGGGCGATGGACCCCGAGGTGACATTGGCCCACAGCGCCCGGGCTATTCCAACCGGTGAGACGCCCCAGTGCTGGTAGAAACGCCGGTCCTCGACGGCAATCAGGCCATCGATCAGCGACCGTGGCACTTCATCCAATGGCAGCAGCAAACGGTCTTCCCCACTGCCCGGATAAATCTGACCGATATAGAGTGGGTCGAGCCGGGCGACCAGAACAGGCTGGCCTGCCAGCGTCCCGAGATTCACCAGGCTGCCCTGGCTGAAATCGAGCTCTAATCGGCGCCCCGGCTCCGAATTGTCATAGAAATCAAACCCGCGGGTGTGTACCGATAAGGTCTGACCCCGACGCAAATAACGACCCGACTGACCGAGTTCGCCAGTTTGTCGATAACCCAGCGCCTGCAACAGAGATTCAACCTGGTCGGCACTGACCGGCGCACCGGCGTAGAGCTCCTGTGCCTCACTGTACACCCGGGCCGGCACGGTAAACCGCTGACCTTCAAAGCGCTCCCGCACCACGGCGTTCAAATAAAACATCCAGGCGATCAGCACGGCCGCACCGACTGTGCTTAACTGAAACAGGCGCCAACGCCACAGCGCACCACGGCGGCTTTTTGGAGCCTTGTCGCGACGGCTGGTACCGGGTTCGGGTGCTGAGCGGCGGCGGGTGCTGCCGGAGCGGGATTGAGTTGGTTTCTTGGCCATGGCGCGGGAGTATAAAGGGCTATTCGGTTGCTGTCTTTGGCCTTGTTGGCAGAATCAACAACTCAGGTTTCGGAGTTCGGGTCGCCTCGGAGGTGATGGCCCGCACCGGATACCGGGTA